>DQHV01000019.1:2399-21633 GCA_003524335.1 Candidatus Aminicenantota bacterium
AAGGGCAGCCGTTCTGGCGGCCGCGAGGACTGTCCGAGCACGCCGATAAAAAGCGGAGATGACCCGGATTATAAAAACAAAGAGTTTGCCAAAAGGAAGACTGTCTTTGCGAGTTCCGCAGCGCCGAGAAAAACGTCGCGGGAACGGCGTTAAAAACCTGAACGCGAGCGAGACCATTCCAAGTTTGGCAACTTGATTTTCAAGCATGNNGGGCTGACGATGAGATGGGACCCCAGCAGCTCCTTAACCCTCCGCACTTCGTCCTTCACTTGGGCCGGAGTCCCGAGGTTGAGCACGCGCTGGGTGTCGATCCCGCCCATAAAGGCAATCTTCCCGCCGAACTCGCGGGCCAGCCTCTCGGCCTCCATGTTCTTGGCTTTGGCCTGAAGCGGATGGAGACAGTCAACACCCGCCTCGACCAGCCGGTCGATGACCCGGTAGATCGACCCGCAGGAATGAAGGATGACCTGATATCCGTGGGAATGCCCCTGATCCGTGAATTTACGAAACCAGGGCAGGACGAACTCATCGAAGAGGGCGGGGCTAAGCAAAAGGTCGAGCTGGGTGCCGAAATCGTTGCCGAAGAAGAAACCGTCGATCATGTCCCCGGCGGCCTCATAGAACAGATCATTCGCCTCGAGGTAGGCGCGGCAGACACGCTCGGTTGCGGCTTGGACCACTTGCGGGTGGGTGTACATCTTGACCATGTACTGCTCCATCCCGAAGAGGTCCATGACATCATGGAAGAACGGGCACCAGAACCCGCCGGCCCGGTAGAAGTCGCCGGCCCCCTGAAGCTGTGCGATCGTCTCCTCGAAATCGAGGTATTCGAGCTCCGGCCAATGGAATTTTTGGACGTCTGCGACCATATCACAATCCGCCAGGGGTCCAACCTGGCCGTGGGATTTCTTGTCTCCCCTCAGGTCGAAGAGCTTCCGGTCCCGAGGATGTTTGTAGGTCGACTTCAGAAACTGGGGCGATATCCAGCGGAAATCGTCCCCCAGCTTCCGCCGCAGCTCCTCCTCGGTCTTTGTGCCGAAATACCGGTGCAGGATCGGCCAGGTGTCGGGATGGGGATTTCCCATCCAGAAGCCGCAGCGCGGCGCCTCGCGGCGGTCGATGATGGCCCGCAGAACCTCTCTGGGGACGTTCCCCGAAGTACCACCCTTCGTTGAACTATTATCCCTAATCTTCATTCTTGATTGAGCACCGATACAATTCCCATGACCAGAGGAAAATTCCGATCGCCGGTTCCCATCTCCCAGGTTGCGCCGCCGGCAGAGCTTTTCATCCGGCTTAAGACAGCATCCGCCTTGGCTTCGTCCCCGTGATATTTTGCCGAGGCCCAGGCGAAGACAGGGTCCTCATCGGCGCGGGCGGTCCGCCAATCAGTGAAAAGTCGGACGGCATCTTCCTCCTTCCCAATTTTTTTAAGGGCTATGGCGCCGAGTAGATGGACGGAATCCCAGCTCGACCGGAACTTATCCGTATCGGCGCAAACGGACGCATAGAGTTTATCGGCCTGTAGGCGGTCTCCCATTTTTTCGGCCGCAGCCGCCAGGATGAAGTTCTCCAGCCTCTCATCCACATCGAAAGGCTTTCCAACCCCCAGGCGTTCCGGCCAGAGCTTGGCCTTTTCGGCCGAGACGACGGCCGCTTTGTATTTCTTATTTTTGAGGCTTAGTGCCGCCGAAAGGAGATGGGCCTGCCTGTACAGGTCGCGGCCTTCCCAAGCTCCCTCATAGGGAAGGACGTTGGTCCGCTCAAGCAGCTTAAGGCAATCCTCAAGTCTCCCGTTGTGAAGGAGCGCCTTCGCATAGTCCATGGCCAGCGCNNCTCCCGGTCCCCTTCGCTCTCCAAGAATCGTGCTCTGGTCAAGTAGAACGGTGCCCAGTCCGGGTCATCGGCCAGGCCTTTGAAAAGGCCCTTGGCCTCCTCGATCATCCCGGTGTTCCAGAGCAACAAGCCAAGATAGTAGGGGGTCTTCCAGCCGGCCACGTTGGCCGCCGCCCAGCGGAGAACAAGGAGATCCTCGCGCCGATGAGGGAAGACAAGTTGAGGGGAAGCGGCTTCGGCCACTTGAAGATGCTGCCGGGTCTTGGTCCCATCCCTTTCTCGCCACAGATAGGCCAGCCAATAATCGACGAGTGGATGACTGGGCGCCAGTCCTAAGACCTTTGCCGCCTCCTCGGTCAGCCCAAGGTTGAAATAGAACACTGCGAGCTCGAGGTAGGTTTCGTGAGGAAGTTCGCTGCGGATAAGGGAAGTGAAAGCATCGCGCCCGCTATCGCTCGAAACGAGAAGTGTGCGCTCGAACCGGACGAAATGGCTGAGAGGATCGATTCGCAGGATTTCGTCGAGGGCCGCGGCCGCGGCATTTCGGTCACCTGCCAAACGCAAGAGGATCGCCTGAATCTCGCGGGAGTTCAGGTTATAAGTGTTATAGTCCAGCGAACGCTGAGCATACTCCGCCGCCCTTTCCAGTTTTTTTTCGATGACGTTCACTTCGGCCAACTGCTCATAGGCCGCCGAGCGGAACTCCATAGAACGGGCCGCCCAGCCGAACCCGTCCTTGGCATCGGCAGCACGGCCGAGTTGACGGCTAATCGTCCCGTAGATGAAGTTGGCTCCGGCGTCATAAGCATCGATGGCCAGGGCTTTCCTGGCATAGTCGAGTGCCTTGAGGTATTCGGCGCTCCTGAAATGGATCTCGGCGACCCGGGTGAGGGCCCGGACGTGGCCCGGTTCTTTCTCGAGGCAGGCCTGGAACTTGGCCAGGGCATCGGCGTAACTGCGCTGCCTGGCCAGCTCTTCGCCGGCGACGTATTGGCCCTCGGCTGAATTCCAGTTGAAATCCTTCGGCGCGACGACAGGCCGGCCGAGCGTGTTCATCTCCTTGTCGCGGCTGGCCCATCTGAGCTTCTCCCGACCAAGTCTTACGGCAACGTCACCCGTCTTCCCGCCGATCTCAATCGTCTGAATGAACGTCTCCATCGGCTTGAGCGTCAGCCGTTTGCTGAAAATCGTTTCGCCGCCCAGGGTGATGACGAGGTCGTCATCGATGGGCCGGAGCGGGCAAAGGCCGACCTTGAGCGCGCCCTTAGCGCTCTCCACATTGAGAGCCGCATGGGGCGAGGCCGCCACCAGCCCGCCGATATCCTTCACCGGGAACCAGATCTCCCTCCAGCGCATGACGGACTGCGGCGCAAAATAGATGTGCTTAAAAGGCGTCAGGCCGCTGTCGCCTCCGGCCTGGTTGTAGAGAAGCCCCGTCTGCGGCTCGGTGTACTGTTTTTTGGGCGGATCGGTCAGCAGGTCCCGCCAAATCCCGCCGTCGCGGGCGAGCGACCAGACCCAGAGTTTCATCCCGGGCTTTTCGTCGTAGTGGGCCCAGTGGCCGTAGCCGAACCCGGATTTCTCGTAGTAACCGCCGAAGTATTCGTTGTATTCTCCAAGAATATGGTAGGACTTGCTGCCGCCGAAGTCGTTGTTCCGGTAGTATGAAGCGTCGCGGCCGTTCTCAACGTCCGGCCAGGGATGGGCATCGCCGCCGTGGCCGATGTAGTGCGTCCCGGGATAATAGTACTTCAGGTCCTCACCGACCTCTTGGGCCGAGGTCAGCCAGTTGTAGAGAGAATCGTGAAGGGAGGTCGGGTTCCACCAGAAGCATTCGGTCTCGAGATAGGCGGCGTCCTTGGGGAGGCGCACGTTCACCCGCCAGACCGTCCGGGAGGGAAGGTCGATGGCTCCGACGATGCAGCTCACGCTCCCGTCGCTGTTTTCCTGCATGATATAATCCACCGGCGTCGCCGTGGTCGGGGTGTGGCCGATAACCCCGAAGTTGAGTTCGATGCCGCCCGATGTCCAGGGGCCGCGCATAGCGATTTCCCGGAACTTCACGACCGGGTTCCAGTAGATGAATTCCTTGTTTGTCGATTTCTCGACGGCGCCCCAGACCTTGCCGCCGATTTCGGGCGCGACGAGAACCTTGACATACGGGTTTTCCAGCCGGACCATCCTCCAATCTAGAGGACGGCCTTCGAGGCTGTAGCCGTGGAAACGGAAATAAGGATAGATGGGGCCGATGAGCGGCACCGGGTCAGGGTCTGAAAAAGGATAGGTCTTGAAAGTAACCATCTCTTCCTTGACCGACGCCTCCTGGCCGGAAGCCGCCGCCAGAATGACGGCCAGGATGAAAAGCAGGGCCAGACTGATCGCTTTTGGCTTCATGCTAACCTCCGCCGGATGGCGTTTTTTGGTTTTCAGTATATAACGTCTCATTCTCTGCCGCAAAACCTTTTCTGCGAACAGTGCTCCTTACTGCGTGCGTCTGGCCTTTTTCTTCTTACCCACAAGGAGAAGAGAATAAGGATCCTATTCAGCCGATCAGAATTTTATTTGAGGACGCCCGTCTTCGCTAATTTCCCCGCGTGCTGCGATTCGTATTTCACCATGACCTCGCCCTTCCCCTCCACCAGGAACTGGTGCTCGACCTTACCGAAGCCGGGCACGACGAAGAATTGAACTTCGGGCCGGTATTTCTTGTAGGTGACCTGGTCGCGATAGGGATCGGTTAGCAGCCCGCCGGCCACCACCTTGGCCCCTGTCCCCATAACTTTAAGCATGTCTTTCGGATAGAGGCTGGTCTTCTGCGCAAGGTAGCTCATGGTCGGAATGGCCTTGGAATTGACCAGCCGGGTCCGGACTCGATAGAGGTTCTTCCCGACCGGTTTGATCTCGGTCACTTCCAGTCCGACTTCGGGCACGTGCTTGGCCGAGAAGATCACGTTCATGGCGTTCCGGTGGACCAGATCTTTGATCATAAAGGACGCCGACAGCCGGGAGCTCATCTTGACCCAGCCGCCAATCTCGATGTCCCCATAGGTCGGGTGCTTGAACGCTTTCCAGGCCTTGTACAGATCTCCCTGGGCTAGGTTGTCACTGAACTTGATTCTCTCCCGGTCCGTGATTCCTCCCGACAGCATAGCCATCATCCCCTCCTCGGCGGGCGCTCCGGCTTCGGGTTTCTCCGCAGCACCCCGGAAGCTCTCTGTCTGCATCTGGAAAACCTCGGCGCAATAGGCATAAACGCCGAGGCTCGCGGTCAGCCACTCGATCGAGTCTCCGTAGGTGGTATAGAGGTCTTTCCACGAGATCAGGTAGCGGTAGCCGGGGATGATCCGCTCGGCCTGCTTGCCGAGGTAGTCATAGACTGCGATATCCTGCTGCGGGTACTCCCCGAGCCCTTTCCGGCTGGGACCGCGGAGGATCATCCCCCCCATGTTGTGAAAGGACCAGCCGATACAGATATTCGTCTTGGCCGCGATCCACTGGGCCAGTCCCTTAAGCCCAACCCCTGAGAAGGGATATTCGCCCGATCCGTTCTGCGCATATGGCGGAGCCCAGTCGAAACCCCAGTTCCGGTTGGTGTCTACATAGCCTTCGCTGTCCTCGTTGACCCGGCCGTCTCCGTCGTTGTCGATCCCCTCCTCGCCGAGCATGGACCATTCACCGGTCTCACCCGGCTTGACCGGGATCATGAGGCGGGCATCCTCCGGGTCCGTCTTGAACCGGCCAAAAGGGTCCTTCTTGCGCATTATGCAGATGTTTCCGTCGCCATCCAGGTCATCGGGGAAATCCTCGTCCACGAGGCCGTCGTGGTCGTCATCGGTCGGGATGCGGAGGCCACGGTTGGAGCTGGATGTATTGGCGTCGACGAAGAAGTGATGACGTCCGTCGACATTGACGACCGGCACGACATAAAAACACGTCCTGTCCACGAGCCGGGTGATTTCGGGGTTCTTCCCGTAGTTGCCGAGGAGGTAATCGAGCAGGTAGAGCGAAATATCGCCACCCTGGATTTCGTTGCCGTGTATATTGCCGTCGACATAGACCCCGGGTTTGTCCAGGGGAGCGCCGGTCTTAGGATTATTAACGGTCATGACGTACAGAGGTCTCCCCTCTTCGCTTTTCCCGGCGACTTCGAGCGTCGTGAGCTGCGGAAAGGCGCTGTTCAGGGCCTTCAGGGCATCATAAACCTGGTCGAGCGTATAGTAATGATCGAAGCTCAGAGGAACGGTGATCTGCGCCTTGTCCTCGGGATGCGAAAACGCGAGTGTCGTCAGCAGAAGTCCGAATCCGATGAGTTTCTTCATTTTGCACCTCCCAGGTCCACCGTCCGCGAATCTCGCCAGGCCGTCTGCGTTTCGGCCTTGATCTCGATCCTGATGGGTTTCTCTGCGTGAATGATCCAGGTTGCGGTTTGCGTTCCCTGCGCCTGAACAGAGGGAATGAGGCTCCTCGTTTTTCCCTCCAAGACCTCAAACCCCTGTCCGTTCAAGGTGATGATCACGGGTAAAATGCGTTCGTTCCGCCGGCCCATGGCCGTCGGATAGGGCAGGCCGCCGCTGTTTTCTACCCAGACCTTGACCTCATAGACTCCGGCTCCCAACATCTTAACCTTGGCATCGGCGATCTTGATCCGGGGCATCTTTTTGGCGATTTCGAAAACCCAGGGGACCTGGCCCCTGAGGAGCCCTTCGATCATCCGTGGCGGAGGGGTATTGTCGGTGAAGGGCACGGCGCCGCCGATCTCGACCTCGCCGAGAGTCGGATGTCGGAAAGGTTTCCAGTCCACGAAGCCTTTGCCCTCGAGCTCTTTATCGCTCCAAGTGAGGAGCGCCTTGTCCTTGGGGTCGGCTCCTTCTTCGCTCGGCGGTTTGGGCATCTGCTTCAACATCTCGGCCATTTTTTTCGTGTCCATCGTTCCGCCCTTGAGGAGCTCGAAGACCTGCTTGGCTTTGAATTGGTCGGGCGCGCCGACGGACTTCAGGAAGGCGTCGACCTTTTCCTCGCCCAGGGCGATGAATTCCTCGTTGGTCATCTTCTCCAGTTTCTCGGCCGTGATCTCCTCGTTCTTCTTTTCTTCCTTGACCTCGGGGAGGGTCCAGAAGTCCAGGGCGAAGGAAGGAAGCCCGAGGTGATAGTAGGACCACAGCTCGAAGGATCCGTCCTTGTCGGGAGCCGGGTCGAGGCGTTTGGCGTCGAGCTTGGCGGCCTTCAGGAACTCCTTGAACTTCTCCGAAAGCTCCTTGTAGAACTTGAGGTCGTCCTCGAGCGGGTTGACCACCGCGCCCAGTCCCAGGAAGCTGGCGATCATGGATTCGGTGACTTCCATGCCGGGCGGAACAATAGGTTTGACCATCTCCATGATCTCGGCCATGGTGTAGGTCCTGTTGGGGTCGGCGTTAAGGAATCCGGCCATCTGCTCGGGGATCTTGATCTGGTTGAGGTCGGCTTCCCCCTTCCTTCCCGCGCGCGGCGGGATCAGGCAAAAATTAGTCTCCCCGAAAACGAAGGTCAGGCCGATCTCGCGGTGTTCGTCGAAGAACTTCAGCAGGGCAAAGGTCTCCGCTTCGCGGCCGGACCAAGAACCGGTCTCTGGGGAAAAGAACTTGAAGAGGTGGGGAAAGGTAACGCCGATGTCGACCCCGCCCGGACCGTCTTCGTTGTAGACGCCGTCGCCGTCGTTGTCGAGGCCTTCGGTGTAAAGTTTATAGACGCCTTTTTCTCCCTTGGACCAGTCGGCTCTCTTCAGCAACCGGGGCGACGCCGGGATGGGTATCCATTCGCCCTCGGGGTCTTTGATCCTTATCTGGGTGATCAGCCCGTCGCCGTTGAGATCTTCGACGCCGTCTTCGTCGGTTTGGTCGTCCATGTCGTCGTTGTGAGGAGCGGCATTTCGGGGGTCCCTTCGCAAAGGCTTCTCGAAAAAGAGTGAGGCGGCGTCAGGGTTTCCACAAGGCAGGATGTACCAGGTCCGGTCGGCCCGGAGATCGGCCTTTTCCAGAACGACCCTGACCAGGTAGAGGGCCGCCTCCGCCGAAATCGGGACCGTCCCTTCCATGTCGGCCGCGACGAACACGGCAGGGAGGGTTTTTCGGCTTTCCCCGGCTTCAGGGCCGATCTCGATGAAGATAAGATCGCGGCCGCCGGCGCTTTTAGCAAGAGAATGGATCTTGGCGACACCAGGATTGGCCCGGGCCAACTCCTGTAGTGCAGCCGTCAGCTCATCCGGCCGATGATACCGGTCGAAGGTCCATTCGGCCGCAGCGGCCGGGAGCCCTAGGGCTATACCCCGTAATCCACAAAGAATCCAACACCTGAATTTGGAAGGATTCACTTGTCAGCACCTCCATGGCAATAAGTTGAGGTTCTCATTCTGTCAAATCCGGCCATCGAATGCAACGCAGCAGCATCCTGAGACAGCCGGCCTTTTCTGTTATACGAAACCGCGCCCAAACCGGTTCTAAAGCCGGTGGGAGTGACCGTTGGCCATTGGGTGAATCACCTGGCTTTTCAGGGCTCTTTTATTTATCATTGGCGCCAGGAGTTCCAACCATGATCAAGCAGAAAGTCTTCCCCACATATGGCGTTTTTCCCCAAGTCGCCGGATGGCTCATCCTTGGAGGCCTGTTCTTCCTTTCGAACTGCAGTGCCCCTCCTGTTCAAGAGACTGTGAAAATCTCCGGCTTTTTGAGGTCCTCGCTGCGGACCCAGCTCGATTCGGAAAAGCTCATCCTCTCCATCCCCTCGAGCCAACAGTACGGCGCCCATCTTCTGTATTTGACCGAAGAGCCCCACCAAACAGGCTCTCCGCGAAACTATAAACTGGCCGAATATGTCCGCGATTGCTTTCTGGAATATGGGCTGGAGAATGTCCACTTCCACGACACGCCCGCTCTCCTCGGGTACGGCCGTTCGCTCCTGGTGGAGATGACGGAGCCGGAAAAGAAAAGACTCAAGATGGCCGAAGACCCCTATCCCCCGGACAAGGATTCCGGCCTCTACGCCGATCCCTCCGTCGTCCCGTATCATGAATATGCGCCGTCTGCGGAGATCACAGCCGAGGTCGTCTACGCCAACGGAGGCAGCCCGGAGGACTTTGCCGAGCTCGACCGCCTCGGGATCGAGGTTAAGGGCAAGATCGTCATCATGCGTTACTCCAACCCCTACAGCTACCGGGGCTATAAAGTCTATCTGGCTGAGTCGCGCGGCGCCGCGGGCGCGATCATCTACTCCGACCCGCAGGACGACGGTTTTTTCCGGGGCGAAACATACCCTCAAGGACCCTGGGGGCCTCCGAGCCATATCCAATGGGGCGGAATCGTCTATGATTGGTTTGGATTCGGAATAACACCCTTTACCTTCCACTGGCAGAAGCAAGAAGACGGGACATGGGTGGAGGGTCCGGTGCGCGACAGGGCGCTGCCCAGGATTCCGTCGGTTCCGATGTCCCATGAGGATGCCTCGGAAATCCTGCGTTTATTGAAAGGCCCGGCTGTTCCCGAAGGCTGGCAGGGCGGCCTTCCCTTCACTTATCATGTCGGTCCCGGCCCCGTCAAAGTCCACTTGAAGGTCGACAATGTGGAGAAGATCGCCCTGATGAGGAACGTCATTGCCATAGTCCGGGGAACTCGAGAGCCCGATAAATGGGTCATCGCCGGAAATCACCGGGACGCCTGGATTTACGGAGGACTCGACCCGAGCTCGGGAACAGCCGCTCTGCTCGAAGTGGCCCGCGCCCTTGGAACGGCCGTAAAACAGGGCTTCCGGCCCCGGCGGACGATCATCTTGGCCAACTGGGATGCCGAGGAGGACCTGCTGGGGGGCTCGACAAGCTGGGTAAAGGATAACCGCACCAAGCTCCTCCAAGACGGCGTCGTCTATGTCAACCTGGACAGCGCCGCCTCGGGTCCGGACTTTGACGGAGGTTCCACCCCCGCCCTGGCCGATTTCTTGAGGGAAACGGCCAAGGCCGTCCCGCATCCGGACATCCCGGGCGGCAGTGTCTATGACCATTGGATCAAGTCCTCGAAGTCTGGGACGGCTGAGGTAGCCGAAATCGTCGGCGCCACGGACTACACCGCTTTCCAGGAAAATATCGGCATGAGCTGCATTGATATGACGTTTGACGGACCCTACGGAGTCTATCACTCGATGTATGACAACTATTTCTGGATGAGCCGCATTGCCGACCCCGGCTTCCGGTATAACGTCACTTGCGCCCAGCTTCTGGCTTTAATTCTCTGGAGGCTGGCCAACACCGATATCCTCCCCGTGGCTTATTCGAACTATGCGAAGTCGGCCCTGGCCGCCATCGAGGAGATCGAGAATATGGCCGGACCGCCAAAAAAGATTAGCCTGGAGCGGGCCAAGAAAGCCGCCCGGCGCTGGCTCAAGGAAGCCTCAGCCTGGGAAAAAGAGGCCCGGAAATTCCTCGATTCAGAAGCGAGCCTGGACCCGAACAGAGCTTCGGAAGTCAATTCCCTGCTCACGGAAATCGAAAGGGCAATGACTGAAGAGGAGGGGCTGAAGAGCCGGCCCTTTTACAAGCATCTTATCTATGCGCCCCAGCCCACCTATCGTACAGAGCTCCTACCCAGGATATTCGAGGCCATCAAGGCCCGGGAATGGAGCGACATCCCCCGCTACGAGGAGCAGCTCGTCCAGGCCTTTGATAGTGCCTCCCGGCTCATCCGGGTGGCCTCCCGTCAATTCTGAATCGGAGGAGAGGATGTCCTCTGAAAAAGCTCCTCGTCATTAAAATGAGGAACTGATTTTATATTGTTCTAAGCGGTCAAGATATCGTGCGAGTGGAGCAGCCGGGGCTTAACCTTTAATCCGTAAGGGCAGGCTTTTTCGCAATAGCCGGGACAGTCCGCGCAACCAAGCGGCTTCCTATCCGGCTCCATCTCTGCATAATAGGCCATGGCTTCTTTTTCCGTCCCGTAGTGTTCGAAGTACATGGCGTAGCGGAGCACGTCATTGACGGCGACATTGTTGGGGCAGGCGGACAAGCACTCCGTACAACTGACCCGGCAATAGAGGTTATGCGCCTGCTCCCGGTAGTTGCGGATCACGGCCAACGCGGCCCGGTCAAGCGGCCGGCCGGAAGCTGAGACGTACTCTTCGACATGGGAATAGCTGCTTAACGTCGGGATGCAGGTGTCGATATCGGGATTGCTCATGACCCAGCGGATGGCCGCCTGGGGATAGCTCACCTCCGGGCTGACCATGGATTTCAAGTTCCCTTGCATACCGCCGGCAAAGATCTTCATGGCCACGGTCCCGATGCCCTTCTCCCGGACGGCCTTGACCAGAGGCTCGATCTCTTTGCCTTCCATGTGGTTGTACATGACCAGCACGACTTGGGCGAATTCCGTGTCCANNCGGTGAGTCTGGCGTTGTGGGTGGAGAAGCCGGTGAATCGAACCTTGCCATCCTTCTTCAGCTGGTCATAGGCCGACAGAATCTCCTGATTGCCGAGGAGCGGCGAGAGGTCGCCGACCCCATGAGCCATGGCCACATCCACGTAATCGGACTGGAGACGCTTGAGGCTGTCTTCCATCCGCTTGATTACAGAGGCCTTGTCGATTTTTTGGCGGAAATCGTAGGGGTGCTTGGTGGTAATTATGACCTTGTCGCGGACTTCCTTGAGCCCCTGGCCGACGTAGGTTTCTCCCCTCCCCCGCAGATAGCCCTCGGCGGTGTCGAAATAGTTAACGCCGCATTCCTGGGCATAGCGGAGCACGTTGCTTTCGAAAAGGGATATCGCTCCGCAGGAGACGTCCGAGACTTTGAGTCCGGTCTTTCCCAGCGGATTGTATTTTTTTATTTTTGGCGTCGCCGGTCCCCCTTGACCGGCACGGACTCCAACCGGTTCGGCCTCGATCCGGTGGGCGACGCCAAGACCTGCGACGCCCGAAGCCAGCGCCGCCAAAAAATTTCGTCTATTCAAGCGGGACATGAATCCTCCTTCTTTCCTTATTTTTTCCTGGCCTCGATCGGCGCCAAGGGTTTCAGCTTGGGGGCGATAGAGGCCGTGTCCACGGCGATAAATTGGATGACATAGGTGTTGCCGCCCCGGGGCATGGGCATCATCAGCCGGGCGCCCTGGGCCAACTCGTTTTGGTTCGGGACCTCGCCGGATGAGGCGTAGAAGACCACTTCGGATTCCACGCCCTCAACCAGGAAGGACAGCTTGTCGCCGGTCCGAAGCCCGGCTTTCTCGATGTCGACCTTCCTCCAGTTCGTGCTAATCGACAGGCCATACGGAGAAGAGTTGAAATCCAGGACGTTGCCTTTCAGCTGGCCGGGCCCGGCTTCGGTCGCCCCGACATTGACTTCGAGCCGGGAAAAGAAATCCCCTGGGAGCAGCTGGTTCAGTTTGACCTCGGTGACTTCGGCCAGGTTGCCCCGTGTGCCAACTTGGGAACTGAACCAGGAAAGGGGAATGTTAAGCCCCTCGGCAGGCTCGAAGAGGCCGAAGTCGGTGTTGACCTCATAGATATCCCCGTCGGTGGTTTGGCCCTGGAAAACAAGCCTCTTCAGGCGGAAATCGTCCGGCCGCAGAAAAAAATCGACCTTAACGGCCCCGGGTTTGGCTAACGTCAAGTGGTAGAGCTTCTCCGGTCCGAACGCGGCCAAACCCTCCAGCTTGAGCTGGCCTTCAAACTTCCACAGGGAAAAGAGCCCGGCGTACAATCTGGCCGAGGTCAGGTAAACGGTTTTCTCCGGGTCTGGGATTTCGGCAACGGAGTTGTAGGAATTGCGCTGGACCCGGCCGTCCTTGACCAGGATGACTTCGGTGACGACAGGGTCTTTGCCTGTACTGAGCTTAAGCTCCCCGCCCGCAGCGACAACGAACCTGGTGTTGCCGGTCCTGAAAGTGAGGTTCTGGACCTGGCTGAGCTTTTCTCTGCCGCCCGAAGCCTCGATATTCTTTTGGACGATGGCCTTCAGGGAAAGGTCCTCGCCGGCTGAGGACAGACTGCCAAGAGCCATCAAGAGGAAAACCGCGGCGGCAGTTCCGGCCAATATCGATCTCTTCATGTTTCGCTCCTTCTCGTATAAAACGCGGGTTATTATAGCCGAGGAAGCGAATCAATGCCAAGCCCAGGCCTGCGAAATCAAGAGGCTTCCTTATCCAGCCAGGCCCCGATCCGGTCGGCCGGCTTCAGGAGGATTCTTGTCCCGGTGTCGGCGAATCCTGTGGCCAGCCCGAGGACGGACTGAACAGACGCAGGTGGGCGATGGAGTTGGCGTAGTACCGGAGCAGGGTCATCTCCCCGGGCGCCGCCCTGAAGGTACCACCGTCCTTCAGAACAAGGTGCCGCAGCACAAGGGACCTCAGGCCGACCTCCACCGTATAATCCAGACTCCTCCGGGGAAGATAGACTCGAGCTCCCGTCTCCCCGAGCCGTTCGATAAGTCCTTCGACTTCCCCCTTGAGCTCGGCCTCGCGGTAGATCCGCCCCGGATTGTCGACGAGAACCGTCGAGACGAGGGAGACAGGGAGGGCGGGGATGGTCCGTCCGACAGAGTCGAGCAGCTCCCTCGCCAAGCCGCGGACATGAGGAGCTCGTGCTTCAGGAGTGAGCGTCCTGAAGTCGATTCCCCGGGAACGGACATAATCCCGCAATGAAACCGGCAAGCCGAAATGCAACACCGCATACCCGAGCCTGTGCCAGCCCCCGCGGGCCATGAGCAGAAGGTTGCGTCCGATAAAACGCAGAGTGACGGCTGCCGCCGCAATCCCCCGCTTTTTGTTTGCGCCCGGGACCTGGTCCAGCACCAGGCTCCTGTCCTCGAGGACGCGGTCGTAGTTGACGCCGACGGGAACAAACACGACGTCCCGCTCCCCGCCGGGTTCGAACCGGCGGAGGATATAGTCCAGGATCCCGGCCTTGGGCTCCTGGAGGCTTCCGTCCCGGCTCAGTTTGCCCTCCAGATATACGGCCTGGACCTGCCCGCCTTCGACCGCCATCTGTATGTAGGCGGCCAGGACCCTGCGGTAAAGGGTGCTGCGGGATCCCCTCCGGACGAAATAGGCTCCCATGGATTTGACAAGCGGGCGGACGGGCCAGAATCCGGCCCATTCGCCGACGGCGAAGCTCGGCGGGGCCCAGGCCCGCGTCAGGTATCCGAGCAAGACGTAGTCCATGTTGCTCCTGTGGTTCATCAGGAATACGAGACTCGAGGTCGGAGCGATCCCGGCCAGCTTGACCTCGTCGGCATAGACGCGGCGGACCCGGTAGAGGACCCGGGCAATGGTGAGCCCCACGAGGCTCCCGAGGTAATAATACGCAAACGCATGGAAACTTGGGACGATCTCCTCGGCGTAATCCCGGACCCTTCTCAGGGCGGCCTCTGGGGCGGATCCGTGCTCACGGCAGTAGTCGTCCACCGCCGAGAGGACCTGGGGATCGGAAACGAGCCTTTCGATGAGCGTCCGGCGCCGCGCGACCTTGAATGCAGGGACGAGGAGGTGGAACCGCTTCTTCACTTTCTCCAGGAAACGCTCTTCCCGGCGGGCGAAAAACCTCCGGACGACCGGAAGAAGGGCCCGGTCGGCGAAGGCCCAGGCGAGAAGCGCGCCCAGGATGACGGCCAGCCAGAGAGGAAGGACCACTGTCTTCGCCACGGCACCTGTACCTTTTTATGGATTATTGCGGTTCGCGAAGAAAAACGCCATGGCGTAGGAAGTGGGTGATCTGATCGATCACTCCCTTATGGCGCATGATGAACGTATGGCTGTAAGGCACGACGAGGAAATCCTTCATCCCGGGGACTTTCGTCCGCTCGACACCGACCTTGCCGTCGTTGGGCCCCGGAATGATGCGACTGGAGACGGGGTCCCCGGTCTTCTGCCCGGCGATCACGCCGAGTTCGAAGCGGACGGGGCCCAGGCTCTTGAGAAACCGGTCGGCGGTCCCCAGTTGCTGTCCGGCCGGCCCGTGCAATATTTTAAAAACGGAGCTGTCTTTGAGCAGGTCCACGAGTTCGCTCCCCTGGTTGGGCGGGCCGAGCATCACCACCCGGCCGAGCTCCCCCAGCTGATGGTGCTTCAGGTAATACCGGACGATGATCCCTCCCATGGAATGCGTCACGAAATGGATCCGGGGGTGCGGCCCCCGTTGGAGGGATTCCAGGACCTCATGAAGGACCTCGTCGGCTAGATATTCGATGGAGTGTTTCCGTGAAGGGTAGTCGACGACGACGGGGACGTAGCCCTCCTGGCCCAGGATCTGGGCGGTTTTTTTCATGGAACGCCCGGTCCGGGCAAGGCCATGCAGCAGGACGACGGTGTCTTTTCTCGGCATCGAAATCATGGCGGCAGTCTAGCCTAGCCACGCCGCGTTCATTATAGGCCAAACCTCCCGGCTTAGCCAATTCTCGAGCCGACGTCGCCTTGAATCACCCAAACGCGAATGTCCCGGCTCCCGCCTAGGATTCGGAGATCAGGTCCGCGTCGCGCCAGGAGCCCGAGCGTTCGACCCTCAATGTCTTGATCTCGAAAGGTTTGAACTCGAAGATGATAACGCGCAGGGGCTGTTGCAGGACCAGTCGGGCCGGGGTTTCATGTCCGGAGGTTTCATGAAGACGAAGGATGAGCGCCTTCCCGTCCCAAGAGCGTTTGCAGGCGGTCAGGCGGATGTTGGCAGGCTCCAAGGAAAGGAGTGACGTTATCAGGGCATCCTCGGGGTCATCTTTTGCTAGACTTTTCTCGATTCTCCCGCCGCTTTCTGCCTGGCTCTGCTCCCCACGGACGGTTATTTCACCCAGGGGGAGGTGCGCCAAAGCATGAGGCGGACCGTTCAGCCAGTCGGCAAGCGAGGCGACCGAACGGCGGACTTTCTCGGCATCGCCGGCCGTGACGAGAAACCGCATCTCGTGGACGCCCTGGTCCATGAATTTCCGGGCCGGCGATTCCGCCAGTTTGAACCCGCGTTCGTGGCAGTAGGCCGCGCTCCGCAAGGCGGAGATCCGCAACTCGCCGTCCTTGAAATCGAGACCATGCTGGCCGTTCCCGATGACCGCCAGGGCTATGCCGCTTTCCTCCCGCTCTTCTTCGATGAGCGCCCAACGGCTGAAGACATGTTCCTGGCCGTCGGCGGCGCGCTCGATCGCGCCTCCCGGCACCTCGCAGAGAAGCCGGCCGCTGCGAAACGCAGTCGGCACGGCCAGCTTCAACATGGCCCGCTCTTCATTCCAGTGGACGCGCAGGCGGAATTCAAGGACGGGCCAGGCCGGAAAGCCCAGCACATGAAAAATAATCCGGCTCTTTTTGTAGGTCAAGACGGATTCGGTGATCGTGCGGACAGGACCTTTTTCGATAACCCTCAGGCTTCCCGGCGCGAAGCGAAACCGGCCCGCGACCTCCCGATACTCCCAGCGAGCGGTCCCCCAGGAATCTCCCTCGTCCTTGATGACCAGCGGTTCGAACAGCGGAGCGGTGAGAAGCGGAGCTTTGTTCCGAGTGCGGAGAGAGGCGATAAGTCCCCTATTCCTATCTATATTATATGTTAGCTCGGGATTTGCCGGACGACTGACTCTGATCCTCCTTTTTCCGCGAAAAGCCTTCACCTCAAAGCGGGCGGCGCCGACGCCCGGAAGCTCAGCCATGAAGCAGACTTTCTTTCGCCAGCTAAAAGGCAGGAGCGATTCCGGCTGCTCTTCCTGGGAAAGAACCTCCCGGCCGTCGCGGCCGAAAACCCGGAGATGCCACTCCCCCTTCCAGAACGGCCGGTAGTCCGCCACGCACTCGACTTCAACGGGAACTTTGGTCAGGGAGGGGTTTGAGTTGAGAATAGTAACGGGCAAAGGAACGCACCCTCGGGCCGGGAGCGACCGGTTAAAAGCCGAGGCTGCTCTCAAACGCAGCCGACGCGTCGTCTCCAGGACCTTCCCGTAAAGGTCAAGAGCGTCCTTCTCCGCGGGCTCGGAGCACGAGCCCGTCAGGATATCGTGGAAATCATTAACGAGATGATCGCGCCAGGCCTCACCCAGATCCTCTTCCGGAAACTCAGCGCCCGTCAGCCACCAGGAAGCGGCGCAGAGTGTTTCGGCCTGAACGAGGGCGGCCAGGCTTTCCTCGGCTTTCCTTTTGACCCGAGAAAGCGAGGTGTAACAGCCAGTGAAAACACGCTGCAGGTCGCCCCCGACGACCGGCGCTTGTCGGCCCGCGGCTCTGAGCGCCTCATAAAGCCGGTCCGGCGTACTGTGGATGATCTCGATCCGTTTCTCTCTGGCGATGAACGCATCGATCGCGGCGAGCGCTTCCCGGGTCGCCCCGCCGCCATGATTGCCCAATCCCCAGAAGACCGGCACGTCCCGCCGGAGCCGGAGCGCCAGCTCAACACCCTCGCCCATTTTCTCTTCGATGTTATCCCGCTCGCTGTGATAGAGCCCGGTCTCGATGCGGAGAGTCAGAATCTCCGATCCGTCAACTCCGCGCCATCGGTAGAGGTCGGCCGGAAGGCTCAGTTCCTCCTTCTGCGGCCTCATATGAATGTACATCCTGTAGCCGGTCCGCTTCAGGATCTGCGGCAGCCCGCCGCTATGGCCGAAGGAATCGAAGCTATAGGCGACCCGCGGCTTCGCCCGGAATTTCTCCCGGAAATACCGCCGGCCCTCGGCAATCTGCCGGATGATTGATTCCAGCCCCGGCATGTTCACATCCGGCTGGAGGTACCAGCCTCCCGCTATCGACCATCGGCCCTCTCGGACCAGCGCCTGTATCTCCCTGAAGAGCGCCGGGTCATACTTCTCAACCCAACGGTAGAGAACGGCCTCGTTGTGGTTGAAAATGAAGCCTTTGTGCTCGCGGAGAAGGATCGCCGCATTCCGGAAGGTGGCGATCGCTTCGGAGGCGCCTTCATCCCAGCGCCATTGCCACACGGGATCAAGATGCGCATTGCAGATGAGATGTACCCGCAGCCGCGCCATCCTCAGACCTCATCCTTGGCCGGAAGGTTCTTGTACCAGGTGAAATAAAGGATGACAGCCAGCCCCAGGGTCAGAGCCATCCAGGTCAGGAAGCTCGGCCAGCGCCGCAAAAAGAAATAAAAGACAAACAGGGCGATCGCGAACTGAAAAATAGCGGTCAGAAGGCCGTTGAGCACGTCCATGGCCGGCATCTTGTCGTTGGCCGGGACGAGGCCGCGGCGCACCGCTTCCCGCCTTACAGGACCCCACACACCCCACGGCCGCACCCGGCTGTAAAACTTGACCAGGACTTCCATGTCCGCCGGCCGGGTCAGAGCGGTGGCGACGAGCGTCGTACCGAAACAGAGCCCTACGTCAACGGCCAGCGAAGCATAGGCCGGAAGATGGGGCAAGGCGATCACCCTTGAGAGCACGAGCACGACTGAAACCGCCATGCTCCAGACAAAGGCCTTGGCGCTGAATCGCCAGTAATGCCAGCGCAGGGTTGCCGGCACCAGGATGACCGTGACCCAGACGAAGACCATCGTCTCCCAGGCAGTGACGATGTGGGTAAAGGACAGGCTGAAGACGAAACCGATGAGCAGGGCGACGACCGAAGCGAGCTGTCCAAGCTGGACGAGCTGCTTCTGGCTGAACGGCCGCTTCACGTAGCGCTTGATGAAGTCGTTGGTCACGACCGAGCTCGTGACGTTGATCATGGCGCTGATCGTGGACATAAGAGCCGCCAGCAGGACGGCCATGAACAGCCCTCGCATCCCGAGCGGCAGCTTCTTAAGGACAAGCGGCATGATCTTTTCGGCGTCGAACCCGGCCTCGGCGCCCAAGTACAAGATTCCCAAGACCATGAAGGCGCAGCCGAGGATCCAGCGCAGCGTGTAGCCCACCGTCCAGAGGCCACCGGCAAGAGAAGCGTCGCGCGGCGAGCGCGTGGTCAGGAAGAACTGGAAGTCCCAGACGTTCGGACCGGCCAGGACCCGAAAGATCAGCCAGTAGAACCCGGCCATGAGGATCGGGCCGAAGGGAAAGAAATGCTGGTAGCTCGGCGCCGTGGTCTGCATGAAGGAAGGCCAGAGATGCCAGGTCGGGGCGAGCGATCCCCAGGCGGCGTCCTTTTGCGCTAGGAAAGCATCGGGAGTGCCCGCGCGAAAAACCATCACGGTGAGGACGACCGCCCCGACCGCGATCAAGGCCGTCTGGAAGATGTCGGTCAGGATGACGCCAAAAAACCCGCCCAGGATGACATACACGCCGACGACGGCGAAGACGATCAGGGTCGACTCCCACCGGNNCGCCGGATGTACTTGGCCTGGAAGGCCATGTAGAAGCAGATGATGAACCAGCCCCAGTAGATGTGGGTGGCCCAGAGGGACTTGAGGCCGAGGTAGAAGAGCGCCCCGACCATGGACATCGTGCCGCCGATGTCGATGTAGCTCGAGCATCCCGA
>DQHV01000002.1:0-2953 GCA_003524335.1 Candidatus Aminicenantota bacterium
CCCCGCCCTCTTCATGGCATCCAAAGTATAATAGACCGTCGACAGGCTGATCGTAGGCGTTTTTTTCCGCGCTTCGGCCAGGATAGCGGACGCGCTGGGGTGGCTTTTTTCGCGAGAGAGGATATCGATGATTTCAAGCCGCTGACGGGTCAATTTAAGACCCTTTTTCTTCATCCCCTCGATGATCCGTCTCTTGATTTCCTGAGATTCCATGGCTTCTAATCCGGAATGATTCCTAATTATAGGGAATGGCAGCTGCTTTGTCAAGCTCTCGCCGTGAAACACAATGGTTTGACTCTGCCTCCTCTTCCCTGATAGTATCTCAGCAACCAGGGAGGGCTTGGGCTTTGAATACGAAATGTCTCAATTGCTGCCCTAGGAATCCCGGCGATACCTTAGACGGGAAGTGGGTGAAATGCGGATTGGAGCGTTTTGAGGAATAAAGATGAACAGACGAGATTTCCTAAAGTCAAGCATCACGGCAGCCACGGTCACTGGCCTGCGCTCGGCTCGAGGATCTGAGCCCCAGGAGCGGGGCATCGTCCGCTATCCGGATCCTTGGATTGAAGTGCTCGATCCCCGTTTTGAAAGGCTAACAGTGTTTAATGCCGCGGTGGAGCGTCTGTATACGGGCGCGCGATGGGCGGAAGGTCCGGTGTGGTTCGGTGACGGCCGGTTCCTGCTTTGGAGCGACATCCCGAACAACCGGATCCTGCGGTGGACCGAAGAATCCGGTCAGGTGAGCGTGTTCCGACATCCCTCCAATAACTGCAACGGCAATACGCGTGACACCCAAGGACGCCTGATCACCTGCGAAAGGCGCCAGGTGACAAGAACCGAACTGGACGGCACGGTCACGGTTTTAATGGATCGGTTCCAGGGAAAGCGATTGAACTCGCCGAATGATGTTGTGGTCCATCCGGACGGGCATATTTGGTTCACCGACCCGGGATACGGCATCATGTACTGGTACGAGGGCGAGCGGGAGCCCTTCGAACTTCCCACGCGGACCTATCGGCTCAATCCCGCCACTGGCCAAGCGACTGTCGCCAATGAGGACATCGAAAAACCGAACGGAATCTGTTTTTCTCCGGATTTCAAGAAACTCTATATCGTCGATACGGAAGAAAAACCGGGCCAACCCCACAATATTTATGTTTTCGATGTCGTGGACGGCGCCCGGCTCGCCCATCGAAGGGTGTTCTATGATATGGGAGCCGGGGGAAGCGACGGGGTCCGATGCAGCCGGGAAGGCAACCTCTGGGCCAGTGCGGGATGGGGTGGAGAAAAATACGATGGGGTTCATGTCATCGCTCCGGATGGCAAGCTCATCGGGAAAATTCACCTGCCGGAAGCCTGTGCGAACCTCTGTTTCGGGGGGACGAAGAGGAACCGCTTGTTTATGACCGCCAGCCAGTCGCTCTACGCTGTGTATGTAGAGGCGCAGGGCGCGTAAGTCGGCCCATTTGGCGAGGGCGCTGAGAGTCCGAATGGTTGGCTTTGACTATTTATTACCAAACTGTAAAAAAGTCTTGACTATTTTATAATACAATGCATAATAGTCATATGCGACGCTACCTTGAGGAGCCTGTCAAGAGAGATCTCGAGAGGAAAATCGTGCTCCTTTCGGGTCCCCGGCAGGTGGGAAAGACCACGCTTTCCCGCCAGCTTATAGAGCCATTTGTCTATCTAAACTTCGACTCCGGGCCCGACCGGGAGATGATCCGCAAGCTCGAATGGGACCGGAAGGCTCGGTTAGTCATCTTCGATGAGCTCCACAAAATGAAGAATTGGAAATCCTGGCTCAAGGGCGTTTACGACACGGAGGGCGTCCCTCCCGCGCTCCTCGTCACCGGCTCGGCGCGCCTGGATCTTTTCCGCAAGGGAGGGGATTCCATGGCCGGCCGTTTTTTCTCCTACCGGCTCCATCCCATTTCGGTCCGCGAGGCCTGCGAATATCTCCAGGAAAAACCGGAGGACGCGGTTCAGGACCTGCTTCGCCTCGGAGGCTTCCCTGAGCCGTATCTCGGCAAGGACGAAGAAGCGGCTCGGCGTTGGAGGCGGACTCACGTCGACACGATCATCCGACAGGACCTTCTGGACCTCGAAAAGGTCAGGGATCTGAAGTCCATCGAGATCCTGATCGACCTCGTGAGGGCCCGCGTCGGGGCCCCGACGTCGATGAGGTCTCTGGCCGGGGATCTCCAGGTATCGCCGTTGACGGTCCGGCACTGGCTCCAAATCCTGGAACAGCTCTGCGTGGTGTTCCCGGTCCGGCCTTTCCACCGGAACATCGCGAGAAGCCTTTTAAAGGAGCCAAAATTCTATTTTTACGACGTCGGGGATGTCAGGGACGACCTCGGAGCCCGGCTCGAAAACCTTGTCGCCGCGTCGCTGCTGCGCGAGCTGGATCTGGTCGAGGACACGACAGGAAAGAAAACCGCCCTCCACTACCTGAGGGACAAGGAAAAACGTGAGGTCGATTTCCTGGCCGTCGTCGACGGCCAGCCCGTGCTCATGGTCGAGGTTAAGACAGGGTCCGACAGCTTTGAAAAATCCATCTTCCGCTTCCGCGATTATCTCCCCGGCGTCCGGGCCGTTCAAGTCGTGCTCGGCCTCAAGAAGGCCAAGAGCTCTGGCGGCGTGGAAATGATTGCCGCGCCCGAGTTCCTGGCAAATCTCTCTATTTCTTCGCCGCTGAGGCAAGGCGCTTGAGTTCCTCAAACCAGTTCAGGTCTCCAAAGCCTCTTCGACATGAAGCGCCCTTCTAGAGAATGGTTGTCTAGAGTCTCGACCTCATCCACATCCTGAGCAGCCGGGTCGGCTTCAGCTTCCCCCTGGCCCGGGCCAGCTTCAGGTAGCTTTTCATCATCGTCTCCGGCACGTCGGGCTGCTCTGAGGATGGCTTGCGCTCCAAACTCAGCGCTTTCGTCGGGCAAGTGGAAACGCAGAG
>DQHV01000002.1:3026-15665 GCA_003524335.1 Candidatus Aminicenantota bacterium
GTCAATCAGCCTTCCGAGCCCGTTTCTCAGATAGTAGTCGGTTCCCTGGCCAAAGACCAGGCAAGATTCTTCCGGTCTATCGCAGCCTTCTCCGGCCAACCGTTTTTCCCGGCGACAGATGCAGGGCGCAACTAGTATTCTTCGATGGGAACGCACGAGCGACTCGGCGCTCTCATAGGACATGACCTTGTGCTCGACCGGAATGCTCTGGGAGACGGGAATGGTGCGCAGCTGGGGAGCCTTTTTCCAGGTTTCGATGTTGAGCAACAGCGGGATGTACTCCGCCATGTCCTCGACGAGGCCCCGGTCAAGGGAATTGACGTGGAATTCCCAGATGCCGATCGCAAACTGCCAGGCCAGGTATCGGGGAGCGCTGTCTTTCGGCTGAATCCGGTAGATCAGCCCCTTTTTGGCCATTTCTTCCAGCCGCCGCGCCGTTTCCTCTTCCGGAAGATGGATTCTTCGGGCCACGTGGGCCGGTTCCTCCGGGAGAAGCGTCAACGACAGCGCTAATGCGGCTTCTTCGAGAGTAAAAAGACGGCGGAGAATCCGGAGTTCGACACCGCTTTCGGTCGAGGGAAACCCGCCCGGCAGGTCGTCAAGATGCTTGGCCAGCTGTTTATAAATGTCATCCATCGGCTGAGAATTCCTTTCTTGATTTCGACTTATATCTTTTTCCATCGAGCTTGAGTTCTTTGCCGCCGGCTCTGAAAAGATCATAGCTTCGGACAGCCGGCAGAGTCAAGGACTTACATCCAGCTCAGTAATCACCGTATAAGTGGCTCGAGCGAGGGCGACTTTGCTATAATGGCCATCAACCGAGAGGAGAAATTATGAGAAGGACAAAAACGACCATCCGCCTTAGCCTGATCGCGTTCCTCGCCGTCATCCTCTTTTCCGGGAATGCTCAAAAAGGCGGCCCGGCATCCGCCGGCGCGCGAGACAAGTGCACGACCGTCATCGTCGGGAAAAACGCCACCGCCGACGGCTCCGTCCTCCTCGGGCACAATGAAGACTGGGGAGAATATCTCATGCCTCTCCGCTGGAATCCTAGGGAAAAGCACCAGCCGGGAGAGACCCTCAAGCTGCGAGACGGCCAGGTCATCCCTCAGGTCGAGGAAACCCACGCCTTCATCTGGCCCGCAGCAGAATGTAACGGGATCAACGAACTCCAGGTGGCCATCGCCGATGACACGGGATCCTGCCGGAAAGAGCTGTTCCAGAACGAACGGGGGATCGACTTGGAGGAATTCGTGCGGCTGGCGCTCCAACGATCCCGGACCGCCAAGGAAGCCGTCCTGATCATGGGCGGACTGATCGAAAAGTACGGCTACCGGAGCCACAACGGACTGGACGGCGATATTGTCAGCATCGCCGACCCCAACGAGGGCTGGTGGATGGAGGTCACGATCGGCGGTATCTGGGTCGCCCAGAGGGTCCCGGATGACGCTTTCGTGGTGCTGGCGAACAGATTCCGCATTGGGGAAATCGACCTCAAGGATTCATCCCGGTTCCTCGCCTGCCCAAACCTCATCGATTATGCTAAACAAAGAGGTTGGTATGATCCGGCGCAGGGGCCTTTCCATTTTTACCGGGTCTACGGCACCGCCGAGGATGCCCGCGCGGCCTACAATACCCGGAGGGAGTGGCGGGGAAACGAGCTTCTCTCCGGCCGGAAGTTCCGGGAAGAGGAAAATCCCCTGACCTTGGCCCCCGGCAAAAAGCTGACTCCTCCAGATATCATGGCTCTTCTCCGCGATCATTACGAAGGCACAGAGTATGACCTGACCGACAGATACGAGAAGGGCTCTCCTCATCACACCTCGGAGCGCACCATCTGCGTGATGGGGACGGACGCCAGTTTTGTTACGCATCTCAGAGGCTGGCTCCCTCCGGACATCGGCGGCGTGCTCTGGCTTTCCGCGGGTACTCCCTGCTCCAGTGTCTATATCCCCTATTATCTGGGCGTCCTGGACTTTCCGAAGCCCTATACTTTCCTGTCGGACATATACAATCGTGAAAATGCGTTTTGGGTGTTCAATTCCTTGGAGAATCTCGTCGACCGCTACTACGCCGAAAAAGGGAAGCGCGGAAAAGGCGAAGCGAGGGCCATCGATACTGTGGCCGGCTTCTGGAAGGCCTTCGAGGAAAGAGAATTCGCCGTACAGGCCGCTGTCGAGAAGACGGCGCTCGAGCTCTACCAGAAAGAAAAATCCCTGGCCCGCTCCTTTCTCGACGCGCATTCCAACGCGCTCGGTATGCGGGCTTTCGTCGATGCCCAGACGCTCGGGGATACGCTCAGGACTCGATACTACCGCTGAGGCCCGCCGGTCTCCTCTTCCAGCCCCGGCAGAAAAGGGCTATTCTGTTCGGGCGAAGCCAACGAAACCAGATCACATTTCTTGGCCGGAGGTCCGGCGCGGGTAGCGCGGCGGTTGGAAGACGACCCTGAACTCGGTCCCGTTGTCCCGGAGAATTTCGAGCCGGCCATCGACCTGATCGACAAGGCTGGAGACGATCTGCAGACCCAGTGACTCCGTCTTTCGAAAGTCAAGGTCTTCGGGAAACCCGATACCGTCATCCTTCACGCTGAGCAGGTAGCTCCCCTCAGGATGCGGACGGAGCGCGAGCTCTATCGTCCCGCTTCGTTTCCCCGGAAAAGCGTGTTTCATGGCGTTGGAGAGCAGTTCATTGGCAATAAGTCCGGTTGGGATCGCCGTCTGGATGTCCAGGTAGACCTCCTCGAGCGCCGTCTCCAGCCTGATCCGGCGGGTGTCGACCTCGTTGAAATGGAGGAGGTGGCTGGCCAGGCTTTTGAGATAGGACCCAAATTCAATCCTTGAAAGATCCGAAGACTTGTAGAGACTCTCATGAACGAGGGCCATGGTTCGAATCCGGTGCTGACACTCCTGAAACATTTCGACGGCAGCGGGGTCGGAGAGATGTTTCGACTGCAGGTTGAGGAGACTGGAGATGACCTGCATGTTGTTCTTAACCCGGTGGTGGATCTCCTGGAGGAGGACTTCCTTTTCCTGGAGGGAGGCCTGGAGGCGGTCTTCGGCCTTGCGCCTCTCTGTCACATCGAGGATCGACCCCTGGTTGGCCGGCTTTCCCTGGTATTCGATCCGGCTCCCCAGGACCTCGACTTGGATGAGCGATCCGTCTTTCCTGACGACCTGGAGCTCATAGTGGCTGAATTCCTTTTCTCCCGATTCCCGATACTCTATCTCCTGAATCACCTTTTTCCAGCTCTCCGGCGCGACGAAACCCTGGATGTTCCGGCCGATAATCTCGGCGGTATCTTGGTAGCCGAAGATTTCGGCAAACCTCTTGTTGCAGAACATAAAGATCCTGTCCTGGTGGATGTACTGGCCTACCAGGGTGTAGTCGACAAGCTTCCTGTATTTTCCCTCACTCTCCCGGAGAGCCTCCTCTGCTTTTCTTCGCACGGCCAGCTCCTTCCGGGCGAGGTCGAGCGACCGCTCGATACTCTCCCGGGACCAGAGAGTCAGCCAGGCGGAAACCATCAAGAGGATGGTGATCGACCCCCACTGAGATAGGGTGACCGTCATGTTCGGCGCCGGCAGGCGGCCGGTCCTTTCGGCGATCATCAAACCGGCGCGTCTTTTCCTCATCTCCCTCAAAGACGGGCGGAGTGAAGAATCCTTTGATCCGACCTCTCATGCTGGATTCTTAACTCAAAATCAGGCTGCCGATCATGCCGGAGATGTTATTCCGGCCCAGTATCCATGTCAAGACGATCGACAATCAAGATCAAGGCCGGCGCGGATGCATTGCCCGTCGGGTTCGGCGGGGCGGATTCCGCAGCCATCTTCCGGGGTGATCTCGAGAGCGCGAAAATCACCCCCTACATCCCCCCGGCGGAGGATTGAACCAAAGGTCCGCCCGGCGCATGATGATTGCCGGTAAGTCGTATCTCCTCCGGGAAGGAGAAAAAATGGATAAGATTAAGCTTTTTCTGGTGCGCCATTTCGAACGCGTTCTGGTCTTGATCATCCTGGCCGCCGCCATCCTGGGTACGCTCTTCATGGAGGACAAGACCCTCCTCCTGAACTTCTATTTCCTTCCGGTCGTCGTCGCCTCGTACTTTCTGGGCAAAAGGCTTGGGGTCCTCTCGGCTTTTCTCTCCATCCTGGCCATCATCATCTGCGCCATCATGTTCCGCAATCATTTCTTCCCCCCGGATCAGGAGTTCCGGGGGATCTTCCTCCTGTCGTCATGGGGCGGATTCCTCCTCCTCACCTCGTACGCCGTGGGAAGCCTCTACGAGCAAAAAGAACGGCGGATGGATGAGCTGCAGAAAGCCTATATTGGGATCCTGGAAATCCTCTCGAAGTACATCGAGAGCAAGGACGGGTACACGAAGGGCCATTCCATCCGCGTCTCCGAGTATGCCAAGGGCATCGCCATCGCCATGGAGCTCCCCCGCCACGTGGTCGAAAATGTCCGCGTCGCCGGCCTTCTCCACGATATCGGCAAAATAGATATCAGCAGCGAAGTCATCCAGAAGGCCGCTTCCCTGACTCCGCAGGAGAAAGACCTTATCGACAGCCACTCGGAGCGCGGGGGTATCATCCTCGCGAAAGTCGGCATGGTCCTGCAGGAGGTCGTCCCGATCGTCGTCGCCCACCACCGCTACTTCGAGAGGGCAGCGGACTCGTCCGGCGAGGCTCTGAAGGCGATCCCCCTGGGCGCTCGGATCGTCGCCGTCGCCGACGCCTTCGACGCGATTACGACGGACCGGCCCTACCGGAAGGGCAAGCCCCCCTGGGAGGCCGTCCAGGAAATTGTCGTCCAAACCGGCCACCAGTTCGACCCAGAGGTCGTCGAGGCCTTTCGCCGCGTCATTTCGAGCCAGATTGAACAGATCTGAAGGAGAGCTCTCTCTAATCCTCCGGCGTCGACCGGCTCATCCGGCGTATGGACCGGGATTATCCGGCTAAAAATGCTAATAACTGCATCCTTTTTTGCAGGAAGGTGAACTCGTTCAGAGGGTTGTCAGCGCGAGTGCGAACTGGTATAATCCCTGTCGACAGGCCCGAGCAGCCATGAAGAATCAACCCGTGCCAACCGCAGGGGATCGAGTTCTCAGCCGGAGAAGGTTTCTCAAGCTGGGGGCTGCGGTCTTGGCCATCCCGACTTTGCCCCGGTCCGTTTTTTCCGGGTTCCGGGATATCCTGTCTGACGCGAAATGCCTCGCCTTCTACAATACTCACACCGGAGAATCCCTGTCCACAACATACTCCCTTTCCGGGCAGCGGGTGCCGGCCGTCCGCTATTGTTCACCTCCGCCTGGGCTTTTTTAAGTACAGCCTTCAGGTTTCGGTAGGTGGAATGGGTTGGCTTCAAAGAATCCAGGGCGGCGCCGACATCCTTTGTCTTGAGACCCTTTTCCAGGACGGCAACCAAGTCCTCGTAACGTCCTTTGATGAACCATTCAGATTGGATCGTTTCCGGATTGACCTGACCGTAGACCAGCTGGGAGCCGCAGAGGAGGAAGGCGTCGGTGAGGAGCATTTCCAGGTCGGCCAGGGTTTCAGCCGGGACAGCCGCGACGCCTTTTNNATCGGCGATCCAGGCCGGCCGGAGGCCGCGGCCCCCATAGAAAAGGGGGAGGATGTCAGACCCGCAGATCCGGTCTCTCTGACAGAAGATCGGCCCAGCTGTTGCGGCCGCGCCCGTCCGCTTTTCGAGGATGGATTGGGTCTGACTTGCCGGATGACTTTGCGCCTCGTCCCGCCCGGCTGCACACCCCGCTGTAAAAGTCAGACAGGCAACCAGCAGGCAGGCGCTTGGGCCTGCGGCGCCTTCTTTGGTCATCGACCATCTCCTTTCTCCGAGCGCGGGCGTTTAAGTCAGCGCCAGAGGGTGACGATGACCGCCGCCGCGGTCTGATAAGCGATCTGGTACCCCGATACGATGAGCCATAATCCCACGGGCTTGTGCTCGAAAAGGTGAGTCGTGGCGAAGGCCATGGCGGCGAAGCAGATCCCGGTCCCCAGTCCGAGGACGAGTCCGTCGCCAATCCCCGACGCAGCGAGGGACCGGGCGAGGAAAGCCAAGATGAGTGCGGTGACCAGGGCCGCCGCGAATGTCAGGATATAAGTACGGGCCATTCGAACCGGGGGGATGGCCTTGACCTTCTCCTCAGTCCAGCCGGTGTAGCCCGCCCAGGCCTTCCCGAACAGCGGGCCGTACCAAATGAACCCGATGACCAGAGAAACCAGTCCGCTGGCCAGGATAGCCAGGAAATTGAAGCCGACGAAATTCAGAGTCATCGAAACCTCCTTTCCCGATGTCCCAGATGTATCTTTATCTCGAGCTTCGGTTGTTCCATCGATTTCTTTGACGATAGCCTATTTTAAGCAGCCTCTTCACGGTTTTAATCGGGACAATTTACTGAGGTTCGGGCCGAGGCCTCCATCCGTTGATCCCCTCGTCCGCGGCTGCACTTATAACACAGGGAAAACGGCCTGTCAAAAAAGGGCCGGATTACTTGATTTTCCAGAAATCTAACGCGCCGTCGTCCGGNNACAGTATCGCCCTTCCAGGTGGCTCGGTACCGCCATTGCCTGAACCCCGGGTTGACGACCACGATATCTTCGGTCCTGACCGGCAGAGGGTAAGCCACTTCGACACTGTCGCCGGCGCGAAGCTGTCCCAGTTCGAGATAATTCCCGAACGGCCGCGGGGCATTCGGCAAATCCGCGCCGTTCATACGGACAGTCATCTCGGCGGCGCTGGTGAACTCCGGAATACGGACTCTCACCCCGCTGTCCACGTTCAGGGCGATCCGGAGGAGGCCGCGGTAGGGCTGCTGGCAGCGAATCTCCGCTTGGGGAAGTTTCTTGTCGATATGCATGTTGACGGACAAGGTTCCGGCCTCGAAACGCGCGGCGTTCTTCCACAAGATAAAAAGCCCATGCAGGCCTGAGCCGCCGCAGCAGTTCTGGAGAGCCCGCACCTTGTCCTTCAGCTCCGGGCCGCCCCAGTGGGCGTTCAGTGTTTCGCGACAGGCCAGGATATGATTCGGCGAGCTCCAGCCGGCCCAGGCGCCCAGGACGCGTCCGCCGATGTCGCGGTAGGTGAACTGCGCTGTGTCGGGGCGGGCGTTGTCGGACTCCAGCCAGGAGGCGTCCCGAACCTGGCTCTCCACGTAATGGTTCCGCGCCAGACGTTCCATGTCGTCCCAGTACTCAGGATGTCCATGGTTAGCGAGAGTGACGCCGATGCCCGCGAAATCCATCAGGGCGCAGGTCTCGCAGGCGATAACGTCGCCCTGTCGTCCGATGACCTCGGGCAGGAAGCCGAAGCTTGTGCCGGTCGTCTTGACGTACCGATACAGAGCGTCGATACGGCTGTAGAGGATGGAGTCGCCGGTTGTCAGCGCATAGTCGGCGGCCCCGACCATCGACCTCAGGTTGCCGTGCATGTGCCCCGACGGGCCAAAGGTGTTGTCGGGAGTGAAAGTGCGGCCGTGGACGATCGTGCGGTCGACAAGAATGCGGGCCGCCTCTAAGCCGGCTTCGCATCCGAGCAGGCGCGCCGCGACCATGAGACTCTTGATCGCGAATCCATCCCCCTGAAAGCGGCCGGAGCGCAGGCCGCTCGACATCCCCTCGGCCATTTTCTGTGCCGCCTTCCGCAGGGCGTCATCGCCGCTGTCGACGGCGGCCGTGACCAGAGCATAAAGGGTCAAGGAGGCGTCTCCCCAATCGGCCACTGGCTTGCTGTAAGAGGTCGCGGGACGATGAAGAAGTCCGTCGGAGGGATCGATTAATGATAGGACCTTACGCCGCCAGACTTTTTCGGTGGCCGCTTCCCGGCCGGCCATCCGGCGGAGCATGACGGCGCCTTGCCACTGCCGGGTCATCACATCACCGAAATCCGGCCAATCGTGCGCGGCTTCGGCGGGCTGAGTCCAAAACACGTTGAAATACGGAAGCCCATCCGCATCGACAAGGCGTTCAAAGTAGTTGATAGAGTTTGCGGCATAACTCTCCAGATTAAAAGAAGGCGGCATGGCCGCAGGTCCTTCACCGCTCTCCTGTGGCTTTATGCGAACGCGCTCTTTCAGCCAAAGCGGGGCGACGACGCCGGAAACGACAGCCGATGAAGCGCCCTTGATAAAATCGCGTCTCGAAAGGCTCATGGTACCGCTCTCCGGATCAGCCCAGTTATTAAACCCTCTTTTTGAGAATCTTCCCTGGAAGCCGGCCGGTGTGATCACCATGCTCTACGACCACCTGGCCGTTGACGATCACGTATTCCACTCCGACGGGGTACTGATGGGGATTGACCCAAGTCGCCCGGTCGGCAATTTTACCCGGGTCAAAAACGACCAGGTCGGCATAGTATCCGGACTGGAGCAGTCCCCTTTTTTCGAAACCGAACCGGGAGGCCGGGATCGCCGTCATCTTGTTGATCATTTTCTCAAGCGGCACGATTTTTTCTTCCCGCACGTATTTTCCCAGCGCCCGTGGGAAAGTCCCGTAGTTCCGGGGATGAGGCTTTCCCGAGCTCAGAATTCCGTAGGGAGCAATGGCGGACCCATCGCAGCCGACGCCGACCAGCGGATGGGTCAGGATCTTTTTCAAGACATCTTCATTGCCATAGAAAGTGATCATGCCGACCATGGACTTTTCTTCGACGAGAAGATCTCTTATGAAATCATACGGCTGTTTGTCCATCTCCCGGGCGGCTTCCAGAATGTTCTTTCCTTGGAGATGTTTGTTTTTATCCAGGACTACGTCTGAAATGAGCACCTTGTCCCAGGAGCCTAGCCTATCTTCATGCGTCGCGAGATGAGAACGTAGCTTCTCGTCAAGCGCAGGATCTTGAAGACGACGGAGGAAATCCTCGGTTGTCCCTTCCCTTGCCCAAAGAGGAAAGTAGCTGCTCAGACCCGTTGAGCCGGCGATATAAGGATAGCGGTCGCAGAAGAGGTTCACACCCTGTTGTTTGGCCTGATCGATTTTGGCCAGGGCCGCATCGACCTTCGGCCAGTTGCGGTGGCCGCCGACCTTGAGATGGGCGATCTGCAGGCGCACGCCGGAATCCCTGGCCGCGGCGATACATTCATCCAGGGATTCAAGGATTCCCTCATCCTCATCCCGCATGTGGGTGGCATATGTGCCGTTGAACCTCGCGACTACGCGGCAGAGCTCGGTGAGCTCGTCGGGTCGGGCAAAACTCCCGGGGGTATACTCGAGGCCGGAGGAAAGCCCGAAAGCGCCGGCGCGCATGTGCTCTTCGACCAGACTCTTCATCTTCTCGAGTTCTTCGGGAGAAGGAGGCCGGTCGTTGAACCCCATCGCCGCACCTCGTATGGCCCCATGCCCGAGGAGGGTCGAGTAGTTAAGGGCTGTCCCTTTTTCTTCGAGCCGGCCGAAGAACCCGGCCATATCTTTCCAGGTGAGGTCGAGGCCGTAAACGGTTTTCGCGTTTTCCTTTAACTCCTCGAAAATGGAATCGGGCACGGGGAAAGCGGACCCGCCGCAGTTTCCGCTCACGAGTGTCGTGATTCCCTGATGGATGACGCTCTCCGCCTTGGGGTTGATGATCAGGCTGACATCCGTGTGGTCGTGCGCGTCGATAAACCCGGGAGAAACGGCCAGGCCCTTGCCTTCGATGACCAGCTTCCCGCGGCTGGCTTTGGCTTTTCCGACCGTTTGAATCGTTTCCCCAACGATGCCGATATCCGCCTCGAAGGAACGACCTCCCTGCCCGTCATAAACCAGGGCATCGGTGATGACGATATCATAGGCTTTTTTTGAGTTGCAACCCTGGAGCAGCGGCCCATATCCGCCGAGACCCGCCAAGGCTGCCGTTTTGGCGGTCTGCTTCAGAAAATCCCGTCGGTTCATCGGTTTTTTCATGCGCGCTCCTCCCGGCCGAAATCAGAATGCCCCTATTCTTTAAAAAGCGACAGCCGGAGTCAAGCGATGAAAACGAAACCCCGCGACTCGCCGCTGGACTTATCCTTCCTGCCGTCAGGCACGGCCGGAGAGCTAGGATGGCTGGGCTTAGCTAACATTGGTCAAGGGAAGACTTGATCTCTTGCCCTCCCCTATTTCAGGAAACGTTTCCGTTGGGTGATCCTGACCTTCAAACCAATCCAGAGATATCTGAAATACTTGTATAGCTTCATCTGCGACTCACCTTCGGATCGCGCCTTCCAAGCGCTGGGTATTTCCAGGACATTCACGTTGAGACGCAGCGGTTTGAGGATGCTTTCGAATACGAAGGAGTGTCCAATCTCCTCCCACTCAATGGCCTGGATCAATGGCACCGGGTAGATTCGATAACCAAACGTAAAATCGGTGATGTTTTCCCAATAGAGGAGCGAGAAGACCTTTTGAAAGAGATAATTTAATAGGGTCTTCACGGCGGGATAACCTTCGAAAGAGCTTCCTTTCAACCAGCGCGATGCCGAAATGATCCCTTCAGGATTCCTCCTTGCCTCGCTGATGAGATCACCGACACTTCGCGGATCTGACTCGCCATCACTGAACATGACGATGACATGACTTCCTCTGGCGGCAAGAAGGCCCTCCCTCAGTGCTCCTCCCAGGGAAGGGAGTTTCTGCGGGATAACCCTGATCCGTCCGGCATATTTCTCCCTTAATTCATTGCAGGCAGAGAGAACCTCAGCGGTGGTTTTGTGACAGACAATAATAATAACTTCCAGGATGTTTTCTCCGGCATATTCGAAAATGGCGTCGATGGTCTGGTATAGCGATCTGACTTCGTTAATTACCGGCAAGACAACCGATGCTGATTCGAAGCCACCCTCTTGCCGGTCATAGCCATGCTTACTGACACTTTCCTGCGCTGCATTTATCTTCATTTGCGGTTCCCCGCTGGATCTGTGTCGAAGGGCATTATTAACTCAATGATCGTAAAAGGGCCGAAGTGCTCAAGTTCATGACCTTTTTTTTGAACCAGGTCATCGAGGGCGGGGAAATATGCCAGATTGACCTTGCTCCAGGTAAAATTATATGGCGCTGCTCTACTTCCCTCTATGACGATGTATCTGACCCGATATTTCCGCAATGCTTCCATGAGCCGGTCCTGAAATGCAGGAAAGAGAGGTGATCCAGCGCGGGGTAGCGTCTCCCCCGGGTGGAACCAGAGGACCGGATTGACCGACAGCCTTCCCGTTAAGGCATAGAGAACCGAGCTGTCGCCAAGGAGATAAAAATTGCCGGTATGGCGTTGGAAAAAATCGACAATCCTCAGAAAGTGTTCCGGTGTGCCGCGGTAGCTCTTGGGCGCACCCCAGACAAGGAATGAGAGAGCTCCGGGCTTTTCTTGTTGGGGGCCTTCATTGGTCTTTTTCTTATAGATGAAATCATGGACCATTCTTGTCGCGTTTACTCGCCGGTCAAAATTCCAGGCGCACCAGAGGGAGCTCCCGATGAGAATGAAACTCATCAGGGATAAAACTGATCGTTGGCGCAGGGAACGAACCGTGGGATCGTTAGACCGGTCCTGACCCCACACTCCCTGGAGGGAGAGGTGCGTCAGTCCCAGACTTATAAAGATCAGCGGAACACCATTCTCGCGCTGGTTATTCGTCAGGATCACAAACAGAAAGCAGATAAGGAGGAAAAACTGAGCGAGGAACAGAGGGAAGAGATGCTTTTCCATCCTCCGGCCCAGCGCTTTCCAGTGAGGTCTCGTTCCGGAGATAATGAACCGTAGGCAGACTAAGAGCGTACCTCCGAGGAAAAGCATAGTCACGAGGGCAAAAGGGGAAAACAACTGCCAATGAGAGATCATGTATTCGATAGTGTCTGCAAAATTACGGGAGATGACCCAGGCCATGCGATCCCTCCCGGTTTCAGCAGGGAGTTGAAAGAAATATACTTTCAGGAGTTCGAAATCAATTCCGAGAATGTGGTAAAGCGCCCACAGTGAGAGAGATGCAGCCAATGTGCCTGCCAGCAGTGATCGGGCAAGCGCAATAAGGTTCCTTCTTTCTGCGACCAACAAAATCGCGCCAACAAGAGCAGCACCGAAAATAGTCGGAATCTGCTTACTCAAAAAAGCGCTTACCGTCACGACGGGAAGGGAAATAGATATCAACTGTTTCAGCAAGGGCCTGGACGTGCGTATCGACAGGCAGGCCAGAAAGATCAGAAGAAAGGTGAAGAAATAGGCATGTTGATCCTGGACAGGAATACCGAAGGGAGTATAAAAGACGACTCCACTGAGAAGCGCATAGAAGAAAGAAAGCCGTAATGTCCCTCCGAATATTCGCAAAAAGAAAAATACGAGGACGCAAAAAAGTCCGTTGAATATTGCGGCATGCAGACAATAGACGAACCAGTTGATCCCAAAGAGCTTGAAAATAAAGGCCTGGAGATAGATGGGCAAAATGGCGTTGGGTAGTGTAAAATCATGAAATGGTACCTGGCCGGACAGGATTCTCCAACCACCATCAAAAACCGTGGAGTGGTCTTGAGGCATATAACCGATCCTGCCGTAATAGAGACAATAGAGTATGCCGACCAGCAGAAGGATAAAGGAGAGGGTAATGGCAGGGGAAAATCTATTTTTTATGTCATTGGCCAAAACGATGTTATCCCCGGGCAGCATGCCGGCAAAAATAAT
>DQHV01000190.1 GCA_003524335.1 Candidatus Aminicenantota bacterium
CGGACTTCGTTTTGTACCCGCCTTTAAGAGAGTCGTAGACGAGCTCCGCCTGCCCCCCACCCTTGACGATCAAACGCAGCTCCAGCCGGCCGAATCCGGGGACTCCGTTCTCGACCCAGAGTGTATTCTTGTGCGTCTCAATTTTCCGGGTTAGGTTGCGGAACCGGTCGACGATTTGGCCGGCTGCGACCAGCTCGGCGCGGGAGCCGGCGACGGTGAGCATGTCAGGACGATGGAGCTTCTTCTGAATCGTCACTGCGGCCAGGGATGGCGTCACCCGGCTGTTGGCGATCGTGACATCGACCTGGAAGAGGTCGTTCTTGATCTTCGTTACCTCCGCCTTTTCGATATCCAGGCGGGCCAGCTGGTCGGCATGGTAGAGGCAAAAGGCGGCGTTCCGGTGACAGGTCTCGGCCAGCCGGAAGAGGGGAGGGACCCGCTCGCCGAACTTTTTCACGCCGCCGATTTCGATATCGCCATAGAGCGGGTGTCTGAAGGGTTTCCAGTTGCTCCAATGCTCTCCCATGAGGACAAGGTCGTGATAGACCATCTCTTCCAGCCGGCCTGCTTGGAACATCATCATCCGGCCTCCCTCTTCCTCCGCTTCCTGTTCCTCTGAAGCCCGCCGCCGCGGTGTGGGCTGTTCCACGGGGTCGAGGTCCAGCTCATTGGAAAAAGTGAAAATGCCCAAGGTGGAATAGAGAAAATCGACGCTTCCGCCATAAACGGTATACAGATCTTTGTAGATCATGATATAGCGATAGCGGGGGAGGATTTTTTCACCCTTTTTGCCGACGTAGTCGTAAACACTCCGGTCGGCCGGAGAGAAGTCCCCCAGGTTTTTCGCCCCCGGTCCCCGCAGGATCATCCCGCCATAGTTGTGGAAGTTCTGGGCGCCCGCAATGTTGGGNNAGGATGAAATCCTTGACCGCCTTGGTCTCCGGCCAGCAGAACGGATACGGACCCGCTCCCATCTGGACATAGTCCGGCTGCCAGTTGAAGCCGTAATTCCGGTTCATGTCATATCCGCCGGGGCCGTCTTCGTTAATCAGGCCGTCGCCGTCGTTATCGATGCCCTCCTCGCCGAGCAGAAGGTACTCGCCTTTTTCTCCCGGCTTTGCAGGGACCATGACGCGGGGGTCATCCGGGTGCGGCTTGACCATCCCGTTGGGATCCTTCTTCCGCATCATGGTAAAGGAACCGTCTCCGTCCAAATCGTCGGCTCCATCCTCATCGGCAACATCGTCGTGGTCATCATCATAGGGGACCAGGCCTGAGCGCGGCGAGTCGGGGTCTGAAGGCTTGTTGATGTACCAGTCGCGGCTGTCCGGGTTCATCGTGGGGACGATGTAGTACGCCCTCTCATCCAGAAGCCGGGTGGCGGTGTCCGTCTTTCCGTAGTTCTTGAGCAGATAGTAAGCCGCGTATAGGGCGACCTCCGTCCCCTGGATCTCGTTGCCGTGGATATTCCCGTCGATGTAGTAGCCGGGCTTATGTTCGGCCGGTCCAGTCTTGGGATTGTTTAAAATGATGGCCCAGATATCCCGGCCGGCATATGACTTGCCGATGGATTGGAGCCTGGCTAGCTCCGGATAAGCCTTTTCCAGAGCCTTAAGGGCTTTGGTCAGCTCGGCATGGTCGTAGAAATGGTCGAACGACAGGGTGACCTCTTCCGAGAAAAGAACGCCGGGATGGAGACCCCAGGCCAGAACAATCGCTCCAATGAAAAGTCCGTATGTCTTGATGTGGGCACGCATGATGTCCTCCTTCAGTCCAAGACAACAGTTACCGACGCTGCCCCTAGCCTTGGCGTGGCGGCATTGATGACTAGGGTCGTTCCCTTTTTTCCCTTGACTGTCCACTCGATCTTCTTGGTTCCCCCGCTTCCGTCGAGATAGGGAATGGACTCCATCTGCCGCCCGGAAAAAAGGGCCTGTTCACTTCCCAGCTTGAGTCTGACTGTGATCGGCCAGGCCGTCCGAGCCCTGCGGCCCTGGGCGGTCGACGTCGGGAACCAACCGGGGTTGCTGAAATACGCCGTCACTTGATAGAGTTCAGACCCGAGGGGCTTGACCTCAGTCTTTCTGATCTCGAGGCCGGGGAGCTTGCCCATGAGCCTGATACAGAAATCCGTGTGGAAGGCGACGGTCTTTTCGGCGTCTCCCAGTGGAGGCACGGTCCTGAGATAGGGCGCGAACCCTCCGATCTCGACCTCGCCCAGGGTCGGATGCGGAAACGGCGTCCAATCAACAAAGCCCTGTTTCTTGAGCGAGGCGTCCACCCACTTCAGGATGTAGGCATCCGGATGTTCTTCCCCGTCGGCGGGCGGCCGTTTGGGCATCTTCTCCATCATCTCGGCCATTTTCTTAGGATCGACCTGACCCGATTTAACCATCTTAATCAACATCTCGGCGCTGAAATTCGGCGGCGCTCCCTGCTCTTTAAGCAAGGCGTTGATCTTGTCTTCGCCGAGGGCGAGGAATTCCTCGGAGGTCATTGTCTTGAGCCTCTCGGCCGTCAGCGCATCCTTGGCCGGCTCTTTTTTTGGCTCCGGCACAGCCCAGAGGTCCATCGAGAAGACCGGCACACCGTACTGGAAATAACAATACGCCGTAAAAGAGCCTTTGCCGACAGCCTTGGCCCTTTTCTCGGGATAGTCCAGCTTGGCCTCCTTCAGAGCATCCTTGTACTCCTTCTGGACGGCCTCGATGACCGGCATGTCCTCACGGTCAATCTGGACCGCCGCCCCGAGTCCCAGGAACATGGCGACCATGTCCTCGGTGATCTCCATCCCGCCCCCCATGCCTGAAGCGTTGGCCGCATCGACAATCTCTTTAAGCGTGTATTCCTGGTCGGGCTCCAAACCGATGAATGTGGCGATCATCCGTGGGACTTTAACCCGGTCGGCCGCTGCTTTGGCCTGACCAGTTTGCTGCAAGTTGAGGATCGTGTTCTCGGTCGAGAAATTCAGGACAAGGGCGATATTGCGATGGCTGACCAGGAATTCGACGAGGGCTAGTGTTTCCGCCTCGGAGACGGGGTAGAGTCCGGCGGCCCTAACGTTATATTCGTAGTCATGAGGAAAATTGCGGTTGACCTCAACCCCACCCGCAGGGTCCTCGTTATACTGNNTTCATCAGCCGGGGTTCCTGAGGGTCGGGGAGCCATTTGCCCTCAGGGTCTTTGACCCTGACCTGAGTGATGAGCCCGTCTTTGTTCAAATCATCAGGCCCGTCCTCGTCCACCTGCATATCCAGATCCTCGTCCACAGGACGGCCGTTCGTCGGGCGCTCATACTTCGGACTGCCGAAGAAAGCTTCGGCCCCGTCGGGGCTGAGGAGAGGGGCGACATAGACGGTCCGGGTGCCGAGCAGCTCAGTGATCGCTTGGTCGGTCCCGTATCCGCTTAGAAGTTTCTCGCTCAGTGCCAGGGCCGCCTCCGTTCCGATGAGATGGAGGCCCTCGATGTTGGCGGCGACAAACGCGGCCGTCCGAGAGTCGGGATCGGCGCTCCCTTTAGCTTGAGCCGCAATCCTCAGTACGGCGATCTCCGACCCGCCCTGGCTCTTCCCGATGGGGATGAGTTTGGCGATCTGAGGATGGGCAGAAGCGAGAGAACGGAGCGCAGCGGCGACCTCGTCCGGCGTGCGGTATTTCTCGGAAAAGGACTTCGCCGCAACAACGGCCGAGAGCGCAAGCAGCGCAGCCAGCAGAAAGGGAGCCTGTCTTCGACGATTCATTCTTTCCTCCTTG
>DQHV01000358.1:0-728 GCA_003524335.1 Candidatus Aminicenantota bacterium
GTCGTGGTCAACCGCAACGCCAACGTCGCCATCCTCGACCACCGTTCCCGGGAGATCGAGCACTACCAGGTGCCCTATGGTGCCCGCGTTTTTGTCCAGGCAGGAGATGCGGTCAAGGCGCGGCAGCCGTTCGCCGAGTGGGATCCTTTCAACACCTATATCCTGACTGAGGAGGGCGGAGTCGCCGCTTTCCACGATGTCGCCCTGGGTGTCACCATGGAGGAGGTTCAGGACGAATTCACGGGCTTGATCACCCATGTCGTCATCGAGCCCAAGGACGAGAAGATGCAGCCCNNGGGTGGAGGTCGTCCATCCCACCAAAAAAGAAAAGGGGAAAGACGGGAAAGAAAAACCCGTCCTCCTGCGGCGGTACTACCTGCCTTCCGGGGCTAACCTTGAGGTCAGGGACGGAGACAAGGTCTTTGCCGGTGACGTACTGGCCAAGATCCCTCGAGAGGTCGCCCGGACCAAGGACATCACGGGCGGACTTCCCAGGGCCGAAGAGCTCTTCGAGGCCCGGCGGCCGAAGTCCCCTGCGGTTATCTCCGAGATCGACGGCACGGTCCAGTTCGGCGGCCTGGTCAGGGGTTACCGCAAGCTCTCGGTCACCAGCGAGAAAGGCGGAGAGAAAGAATACCTCATCCCCAAGGGCGCGCACCTGTCCGTCGGCGAGGGGGAGAGAGTGCGGGCAGGGACACCGCTCATGGACGGGCCGGTCAACCCGCACG
>DQHV01000358.1:794-5024 GCA_003524335.1 Candidatus Aminicenantota bacterium
CGCGGCCTCCTTCCAGGAGACAACCCGCATCCTGACCGAGGCCAGTCTCTACGGAAAAGTGGATTATTTGAGGAGATTGAAAGAGAACATCATCATGGGACGGCTCATCCCCGCCGGAACGGGCTACAAGTACTATCGCGATGTCGAGTTGAAGGAGTCCGCAGGGACGGAAGAAGAGCTGGAAATCGAGGTCCCGGCCCGGGGCTGAAAACCCGGCTAACTTCCTCAAAATCCTTGACATAGAAAGGCGTTTTTGCTATTATCGGCATAATTCGTCTCGAGACTATTTCTTTTCGGGATGAAGCCAATCTATTTTTTTTATGTAGGAGTGGATTTTTTGCCAACTTTTAACCAGTTAGTCAGAAAGGGCAGGACGCACAGGCACGACAAGAGCAAGTCTCCGGCGCTGGAGAATTGTCCCCAGAGAAGGGGTGTCTGTACCCGGGTGTTCACGACCACGCCCAAGAAGCCTAACTCCGCCCTCCGCANNAACCTCCAGGAGCACTCGATCGTCCTGGTCAGGGGAGGCCGGGTCAAGGACCTCCCGGGCGTGCGCTATCACCTCATCCGGGGCACCCTGGATGCCGAGGGCGTCCAGAACCGGTTTAAGGCGAGGTCCCGCTACGGGGCCAAGAGGCCGAAAGAGAAGAGATCCGCAAGCTGAACAAGGAGAGGCTCAGATGCCGCGAAGAGGAATCATCAAGAAGAGGAAGACCCAACCCGACTCGTTCTACAACAGCAAGATCATCCAGAGGTTCATCAACCTCTCCTTGATGAAAGGGAAAAAGACCACGGCGGAAAGAGTGATTTACAACGCCATGGAGATCGTCAAGACGAAAACGAAAGAAGACCCCCTCAAGGCCATCGAAAAGGCCGTCGAAAACGCCCGGCCCGTTCTGGAGACGAAATCGCGCCGCGTCGGAGGCGCCACCTACCAGGTCCCCATCGAGGTCCCGATCGAACGCTCGACCTCGGTCGCTGTAAGGTGGCTGCTTGGATTCGCCCGGGCGCGCAGCGGCAAAAGCATGGAGGAGAAGCTCGCGGCCGAGATCATGGACGCCATGAGCAACCGGGGAGGGGCCATCAAGAAAAAAGAGGACACGCACAAGATGGCGGAGGCCAACCGGGCCTTCGCTCACTATAGATGGTAGTCTCCATTAAAAAGACGAATTTGACCACATTGAGAGATGGAGCACAGAGGTCATGCGGTCGTGTCCGGTCGAGCGAGTCAGGAACATCGGTATCATGGCTCATATCGATGCCGGCAAGACGACCACGACCGAACGTATCCTGTTTTACACCGGGAACACGTACAAGATGGGTGAGGTCGATGAGGGTACGGCGGTCATGGATTGGATGGTCCAGGAGCAAGAACGCGGGATAACGATCACTTCCGCGGCCACGACCTGCCACTGGAACGACCACCGGGTCAATATCATCGACACACCCGGACACGTTGACTTCACCGCCGAGGTCGAGAGGTCCTTACGGGTTCTCGACGGGGCGATTATTATTCTCTGCGGAGTCGGCTGCGTCGAACCCCAGACGGAAACAGTCTGGAGACAGGCCGACCGGTACCGCGTTCCGAGAATCGTCTACATCAACAAGATGGACAGGGTCGGCGCGGACCCAGAGACAGCCGTCAAGATGATTCGAACACGGCTGAATGCCAGGCCCCTGGTTATTCAAACCCCCCTCGGTCGTGAAGAGACCTTCCGCGGGGTCATCGACCTTGTCGGGATGAAGGAGATCGACTGGGGCAGCGACCTTCTCGGCACGGATTTCACGGTCCGGGAGATCTCGGAGGAGAACAAGGAGGAGGCGAGAGCCAGAAGGAACGAGATGATCGAGATCCTGAGCGATGTGGATGATGCTCTGATGGAAAAGTATCTGAGCGGGGCGGAGATTTCTGCCCCGGAGATCAAGAGGGCCATCCGCAAGGGGACCATCTCGCTCCAGTTTGTCCCGGTTATGATGGGGGCATCATTCCGGAACAAGGGAGTCCACCCCCTTCTCGACGCCATTGTCGACTTTCTCCCTTCCCCGCAGGACATACTTCCCGTGGTGGGCCATCATCCCCGCACTCTGGAGCCGGAGATCAGGAAGGCAGCGGATGCCGAGCCGTTCTCAGCCCTGGTCTTCAAGATCATGACCGATCCTTTCATCGGGTCGCTGGCCTATTTCCGGGTTTATTCGGGCAAAGCTAAGATCGGTACGGTCCTCTACAACTCCAGCAAGGATGAGGAGGAACGCGTCTCCCGGCTCCTGGAGATGCACGCCAACAAGCGCAAGGAGCTCAAAGAGGTCTATGCCGGAGATATCGCCGCCCTGGCCTCGATGAAGAACCTGTCTACCGGGGATACGCTGTGCCTGCGCAGCCAGCCCATCGTCCTGGAATCGATCAAGTTCCCCGATCCGGTCATATCGGCCACGATCGAGCCGCGGGCTAAAGTGGAGCACGTCAAGCTGGCCGGCGCCCTGAAAAAGCTGATCCGCGAGGACCCGACGTTCAAGGTGGCCCAGGACCCTCAAACGGGCCAAACCCTTGTTTACGGCATGGGGGAGCTGCACCTCGAGATCATTATGGACCGCCTGAACCGGGAATTCGGCGTCCAGACTCATCTCGGGAAACCGCAGGTGGCCTACAAAGAGACGCTGCTGCAGCCGGCTGAAGGCGAAGGCCAATACATCCGTCAAACCGGAGGCCGCGGACAGTACGGACATTGCCGGATAGCTGTCCAGCCGCTGGAGCGAGGGAAGGGGTTCGTCTTTGCCGACGAAAAGAGGGGCGGCGCCATCCCCCGGGAGTATGTCTCCAGCGTTCGCGACGGGGTCCGCGAGGCGATGGAGGTGGGGATCCTGGCCGGGTTCCCGCTCGTCGACGTCAAAGTGACCCTCATCGACGGAACCTGGCATGAGGTGGATTCCACTCCCCTGGCCTTCAAGATCGCCGGGTCCCTGGCCTTCCGCGACGCCGCCGCCGCGGCCAAGCCCGTTCTCCTCGAGCCGCTGATGCAGCTCGAGGTCGTGACCCCGGACGACTATCTCGGCGGTATCGTCGGCGACCTCAACGCCCGCCGGGGGAAGATCGGGGGCATGGAGATGCGGGGCGGGTCCCGGGTGATCAAGGGATTGGTCCCCCTCGCCGAGATGTTCGGCTACGCCACGGTTCTCCGGACCCTCACCCAGGGCCGGGGCGTCTTTTCCATGGAGTTTTTCCGCTACGAGATCGCTCCCCCCCAGGTCGCCGAGGAGATCATCGCGCGTATCGAGGGTAGAATCCCCGTTCATCATTAAGAGGAGGACAGAAATGGCGAAGGCGAAGTTTGAGAGGACGAAGCCGCATTTGAACATTGGGACGATCGGGCACGTGGACCACGGGAAGACGACGTTGACATCGGCGATCACGAGGGTGTTGCATCAGTTGAACCCGAAGATAGAGGTGAAGGCGTACGATCAGATTGACAACGCTCCGGAGGAGAAGGAACGTGGGATGACGATTCAGATTGCGCACATTGAGTACGAGACGGCGAATCGTCACTATGCGCACATNNGATGCCGCAGACGCGGGAGCACATATTATTGGCTCGGCAGGTGAACGTGCCGGCGATCGTGGTGTTCATGAACAAGGTGGACTTGGTGGACGATCCGGAGATACTGGATTTAGTGGAGCTGGAGGTCAGGGAGCTTCTGACGAAGAACGAGTTTCCTGGGGACAAGATACCGGTGGTCCGGGGTTCGGCGTTGAAGTCGATGGAGTCGGACGGGGACCCGAAGTTAGAGTGGAACAAGAGGATCGTGGAGTTGATGGAGGCGGTGGACAAGCACATTCCGCAGCCGGTGAGGTTGGTGGACCAGCCGTTTTTGATGCCGATCGAGGACATTTTCACGATATCTGGGCGGGGGACGGTGGTGACGGGGAGAGTGGACCGTGGGAAGGTGAAGGTGGGGGAAGAGGTGGAGATCGTGGGGTTTGGGGAGACGCGGAAGCGGGTGGTGACCGGGGTGGAGATGTTCCGGAAGCTATTGGACGAGGGGCTGGCTGGAGACAACATTGGGGTTTTGTTGAGGGGGACGGAGAAGACGGACGTAGAGCGGGGGATGGTGTTGGCGAAGCCGGGGTCGATCACGCCGCACCGGCGGTTCAAGGCGTCGATCTACGCGTTGAAGAAGGAGGAAGGGGGACGGCACACGCCGTTTTTTACTGGGTACCGGCCGCAGTTTTATTTT
>DQHV01000206.1 GCA_003524335.1 Candidatus Aminicenantota bacterium
AGGCCGCTCAGCGGCTCGTCGAGGATGATGATCTCCGGGTCATGGGCGATGGCCTGGGCGAACTTGAGCCTCTGGCGCATACCGCGGCTGTAGGCCCGGATGAACCGGTCCTTGTCAGCCCTCAACTCGACGATATCCAGCGCCTCTTCGGCCCGCGACCGGACTTCCCCCGACGAAAAACCTTGCAGCTTGAGAAGACTGGTCAGGAAAACCCAGCCGGTCATCTCCTCGTAGAACGAATCATGTTCCGGACAAAAGCCGATGCGGCTGAACAGCGCCTGGTTGTTCTGGACCTTTTCGTCGAAGATCCTCACGGTCCCGATGCTCGGCCTGATCTGTCCCGTGATGAGCTTGAGGAAGGTCGATTTCCCGGCCCCGTTGGGTCCCAGGAGACCGGTGACCCCGGGCTCGATCTCGAGGCTGACATCGCTTAGCCCGAGCACGTTGCCGTACCACTTGGACAGCTTCGAGGTCGTGATCACGGCCGTCATTTGACGACCTCCACGCCCCGGACCTTCTTACTCAAAACGATGGCGGCGGCGATTCCAAAGGCCAAGAGGATGAAGAGCGACCAGTACCAGGGGACGGCGTAGGCCGGCTTTAGCCTGAAGAACCAGGCGGCGACCTGTTGAAGGTTCGCCTTGAGCGAGAGCAAGGCGAAAGCCGGCTTCCTATAGTTTTCGTAAAAAAAGCCGAAGAGGATATCCGAGAACAGGTAGACTGCGAAGATCAGGATGGAGACGTATCTTCTGTTTTTGCTCAAGGAAGAAAAAAGCAGAGCATAGGAACAGAAGAAACCCGTGACAAACAGGGAATAGCCGATGACCGAGAGGGGAAGCCAGGGATAGGATGCCAGGAAGCGGAAATCTCCGGCGAACAAAAGTTTAAAGATGATAAAGACCAGCCCGGGGACTAGCGTCAGCAGCAGCAGGAAAAAGACGATCACGCTCGCCTTTCCGGTGAGATAGCCGCTCTTCTTCAACGGACGGGCGAAGTAGAGCTGGAGGGAGTTGTGCTTCAGGTCGTCGGCGATCAGGCCGGCCCCGCTGACCACCAGGATCATCACCATCATGAAGAGCAGGAAATCGCTGCTCAGGTAGGTCTTGAAATAGGCCGGATTCACCTCGAGGATCTGCTTGTTGCCCCGGAACATGTACTGGAAATCTTCGATCCTCTCTGAAATATAGATCCCGACGAGGAAGACGACCGCCGGGACCAGGGAGCCGAACAGCATGAATTTGAAATATTTTTTCTTAAAAGAAAGTCGAATGCCCAGCCAGGTAATCGGAGCCCAGGGGAACCGCCGTTCCCTCAGCTGCCCATCCCAATGCGTATAGCCCTTCTCCCGGATGGTCATCAATCGACTCCCACCGCCCGGGCGAAGAGGTCCTCGAGCGAGGTCCGGCTGCGGACGAAATGACGGACTTGGGAATTCTCTTCCTCGGCCACCCGGAAGATCTCCCGGATGTCCATTTCCGCGGGCACATAGACTTTCAAGATCTTGTCCTCGGTCTCTTCAACGCGGCAGCCGAGCGTCTTGATCTTGGCGGCGAACCCCTCCCCTTCTCCTTTTATCTTGATCTCGTAAAGCCGGTAGTGGAGCTCCCGAAGTTCGCTGAGCTTCCCCTGAGCCGCCAGCCGGCCTTTGTTCAGGATGACCACTTCGGAGCAGACAGACTCGATGTCCGGGAGGATATGGGAAGAGATCAGAACCTGGATATCCTTCTTGGAGGAAATGTCCTGAATGAGTTCGAGGATTTCCTTGCGTCCCTGGGGGTCAAGGTTGCTGGTCGGCTCGTCGAGAAAGAGGAGCTTGGGGTCATGGACGATCGCCTGGGCCAGCTTGAGCCGCTGCTTCATCCCAGCCGAATAGGTCTCGAGCAGGCGGTAGCGCGACTCCCCCAGCCCCACATAAAAGAGGACATCATGAGCCCGCTTCATCGCTTCCTGGCGTGGCATCCCCGAGAGCTCTCCGAAGTAGGCCGTGAAGGTCACGGCGTCCATGCCCGGAATAAGGCAGTCGTCTTCCGGCATGTAGCCGACATAGCGGCGGATGCGCGGCTGCTCTTGCCGGATATCAAAACCGAGGACCCGGCCCTGGCCGTGCTGGGGGGCCAGGAATCCGAGTAGGATGCGAAGCAGCGTGCTTTTCCCGGCGCCGTTGCGGCNNGCGCCGTTCGGGCCCAGCAGACCGACAGCTCCCTCCGCCAGGTTCAGGCTGATACCGTCCAGGGCCTTAATGCGTCCGTAAGAGAACTGCAGATCGGAGATTTCAGCGATCATTGTCCTTCCGTTGGCATCAGCGCCAGCAACCTCTCTCTATCATACGTTGAACGGCTGTGGTAAGTTCGGATCCAACCTTCCCTTCCGCTTAGCCCGAAACCCGGGTGCCTGCGCCCTGGACCAGGGCCCGATAAGCTTTCTCCACCCGGTCCCAGTGGTGCTCGCGGTCGAGGGCCCAGTGGCGGCCCATGACCGTGACCACCTCGCCNNTTTGTCTCTTGGCCTGAGACATCGCACCAAGAAACTCAGGGTTGCGAAAAAAACTCCCATCCTCGACCGCGCGGTCTATCCTGACCCGGTCCAGAAGGATGCGCCGGCCGGCGCCGAGATGAAGGTGCCCCGCCTCGGAATTTCCGACCGTATGGTCGGGCATGCCGACTGCTTCTCCGGCAGCCTCCAGAACGNNGCTTCCTCCCTGAGCCCCCATCCGTCTAAAATGAGGAGCGCTATTTTCGGCCGACGGCGCCGCGCCCGCGGGGCAACGATCAGGCTCTCTCCCGTCATTTCGGCCGCCTTATCAAGGGCGAGCAGTTCGAGCACGGTCGGCGCGACATCGGCCAGTTCTCCATTGGCGCGCAACAGGGTTTTTTTCTCCGGCCCGGAAAAATCAGCGAGGATGAACGGAACCGGGTTCCTGGTATGACCCGTGTTGATGGACCCGTCGGGATAGAGCCACTCCTCGACGGTTCCATGGTCGGAGGTGACGATCAGCGTTGCGGCCTGGCGGCGGCATTCTTCGACGATGGTTCCCAGGGCAGCATCCGCCGCCTCGACAGCCCGGAGGACGGCTGTCCGGTCTTCGATGTGTCCCACTACGTCCACGTTGGCCAGGTTGGCGATGACCACGGGGTAGGCAGGGTCTTTAATCCTGAGAACAACCTCCCGGGCGACGGCGGCGGCGCTCATCTCCGGGGTCTGTGCATAAGATGTCACTCCCTGGGGGGAAGGGATGATATACCTTCCCTCGCCGGGAAAGACCCTGTCGTTCTTTCCGTTCAGGAAAAACCCGATGTG
>DQHV01000101.1:0-1400 GCA_003524335.1 Candidatus Aminicenantota bacterium
ATTCCCGGAAGGACTTCGTCCGGGCTGCCCAGACCTACCGGGAATCCTCTGCCCGTGCTTCATCGGACCGGGAGAAAGCAATGGCCCTGGAGGCGACGGGCCGCTGTCTGATCGCCGCCGGCGACCTGAATGAGGCCCATAGAGCCTACGATGAACTGGGTGAAAAGTACGGCCGGCTCCAGGACCAGGCCGGGCATTTCNNTCAAGGACCGCCCTTCCCCCTATCTCGAGGCGTTGCTTTTCGCGGAGTTCCTCAGAAAAGATGTCGTGCCGGAAATCAAGGAGAGAATGGGCGTTTCGGCGCTCCGCGGGAACCCTCAGCCTAACGTTGACCGCCTCCTCGCCAATCGGGACGAGGGTTACTGCCTCGTCTCGTATACTCCGCTCCCGAACTTCGAGGACCACGGCACCTACTACGGCGGCTTTTGCTGGGACCTCGAATCGCTGAAAAAGGAGATCCTCCCGGGAATCTTCGGAGAGATATCGAAGGAGACCGGCCTTGCGCTCGAAAACATCGAGGAGAGCCGCCCGGGAACGCCGGCCGCTGCTGGAGGGCCTGCGGCGGAGGATTCGCTGCTCCTCCCCTACCGCCAGTTCCCCCTTCCCTGGAAGCTCCTCGTGACCCAGCCCGAACTGGATGAGCTCGAGCGGACCGCCCGCCGGGAGAATCTTCTCTACGGGACGCTCCTGGCGTTCATCGTCGTCCTCATGCTTCTCGGGGCGTTCCTCATGGGCCGCGACATCTCCCGCGAGGCGGAAACGACACGCCTCAAGACTGAGTTTGTCCACAACATCTCCCACGAGCTGAAGACGCCCCTGACCCTCATCCGCCTTTACGGGGAAACCCTCCAGCGAAAGGAGAACCTCACGGACGAGCAGAGACGGGAGAGCTACGAAATCATCACCAAAGAGAGCGAGCGCCTGTCGCACCTCATCAACAACGTGCTCGATTTCTCCAGGATCGACATGGGCCGGAAGGAATTCAGCTTCACAAAAGGTTCCCTGTCGCGGGTCGTTCAGGAAACTCTCGATTCCTACCGGTATCACCTTGAAAAGAAAGGCTTCGAAGTCCGGGAGGAAATCGCGCCGGACCTGCCTGAAATGATGTTTGACAGAGAGGCCGTGGCCAGTGCCCTGATCAACCTCCTGAGCAATTCCATGAAGTTTTCCCCCGAGCGGAAAGAAGTCACGGTGAGGCTGTTCAGGAGGAACGGCCTGGCCGTCATCCAGGTCGAAGACAAAGGGATCGGAATCTGNNGTCGAGAGCGAGCCGGGAAAGGGCAGCGTTTTCTCCCTCATCTTGCCGGTCTCGGGGCCTAAAAAAAATGAAGGGAAATGAACGAAAAAACGAAAGAAAAGATATTGATCATCGAGGACGAGGCCGACCTGGTCAAGGGGCT
>DQHV01000101.1:1484-1606 GCA_003524335.1 Candidatus Aminicenantota bacterium
ATCATCCTCGATATCATGCTGCCCGGGATGAACGGACTGGAGGTCTGCCGGGAGCTCCGCCAGAAAAAAGCCAATATCCCCGTCATCATGCTCACGGCCAAGAGCGAAGAGGTGGACAAGGT
>DQHV01000101.1:1726-21131 GCA_003524335.1 Candidatus Aminicenantota bacterium
CGTCCCGACCCCGGCATATCTTTTCTGTGTATGGAGAGGGCTATCGCTTCACAGGCTGATTCTGCAGAATAGGAACAAATAGAATTACTTGTCGATAGATTTTGGAAGTGCTTGAATGAGCCGCCATTGTTAGTGCATGAATGAGCTGTCATTGCGAGCGCCCGCAGGGTGCGCGGCAATCTCATCAAAATAGGCTGAGATTGCTTCGCTTTGCTCGCAATGACAGGTAAAATTGTTGACGGCTGAGTAAGTCCGGTTAATATAGTAGCGATCTTTTGCTTAGTTTTTTCGTTAATTCCTGGTAAATCGGTTAAGAGTAGGGGAGCGAGAAATTTCCGTTCCGACCCCGCGGGTACGAATGTTAACCCGTCAGGTTTTTGGTAATCGGAAGCAACNNACGTTTCTATGACAACTCGAAGAGAAGAGGGCGTTATATTGGGGGTGAATGAAAAATCCACCCAAGGGAGGTAGCGTCATGAGACACGAGAGATCCGGGACGAAACTGACAAAGTCTTTTATTCCGATGGCCGTCGCCATAGGCCTCGCGGTTGCCGTCTGCGCGGCTTCCGCCCTCCAGAATTCCTCCCAGCACAAGGTCCTCTTCGAGAAGGCCAAGTTCACGATGGAAACCAAGGGCGACCTCAAGGGGGCCATCGAGCTCTTCGAGGAGATTATCAAAAAGTATCCAAAAGAGCGCGATTACGCTGCAAAATCCCAGCTCTACATCGGCATGTGCTACGAGAAGCTGGGCATAAGGGAGGCGGAGAAAGCGTTCCAGAAGGTGATCGACATTTACCCCGAACAAAAGAACGAGGTCACAATTGCCCAGGAAATGCTCTCGAGGTTGATACCCGTTGCGGGAAAAGCCGCCGTGATGCCTCCGGGTCCAAAATTCACAAAGATCAGGATCCCTACGAAACTTTCTTGGTCGGTAAAATTATCTCCTGACGGAAAAGACCTCGCCCTGATTTCCGATGGAAAAATCTGGATCATGCCTCTTTCCGGGAATATCGGTCCTGATTTCCCCGGAAAGCCGGTTCCATTGAATACGGAGGAGATACGGGTGGAGTGGTCAGGACTCTCCTGGTCGGGTGATGGGAAATGGATCGCTTTCAATGATCCGGGAATGTCCGGTCCGAACCAAATTATCTATATTGTCCCTTCGAGCGGTGGAAAACCTAAAAAAATAGTTGAAAACTTCCGCGACGCGCGTGTCGTCAACTACAGGATCAGTTTATCTCCGGACGGGAGAACCCTGGCCCATTCGTCCATCGAAAACAAAGAACAGCACATCTTCACCACGCCGGTCGACGGGGGCTCGCCAAAACAGCTTGTGGATATGCAGGCCCGGGAACCGGCATTTTCTCCCGACGGAAAAATGATCGCCTTTGTGGAAGATAAAGACCTAGGCGTAGGCGAAGGAGGGCTAGGGTTATGGGTCGTTCCTGCGCAGGGAGGGACTCCTCACCTCCTGGCGGACGCGGGGAAGGCGTCCAGCCCTGTTTGGTCGCCCGACGGCCGCATGATCGTCTTCCTCGATTCCGCTAAAAATAAGCAGATCAACTTCGTTGAAATTCCAAAGGATTGGCAAACACCGGGGAAAGTAACCAGCATTGAAGCTCCTGAAGGAACATCCAAAGTCACACTCCTGGCGGGATGGACGCCTGATAATAAGATCGGGGCATTATTGACCGCAAAACAAGAATTCGCATTGTATACATTGCCGGCAACTGGCGGACAGGCGGCAATAATCTTGCCCGACTGCTATGCTTTGCAGCCTCGATGGTCACGTGATGGAAAACAGATTTTCTACGTCACGTTCCCATCTGAGCCGGGAGAAAATAGATTTAAGAAGGGATTCTTGGCTTCTGTTCCGGCAACTGGAGGAAACGGGAAACCCCTGATTAAAGATCTTGATGCAATGGACATTCGACAGTTGCCCTACCAGAGTGGAAACAGGATATCTCCCGACGGGAAAACGCTAATCTCATCAGCCTGGACGCCTGCAGACACCGGTGGTGTACCTGAGTGGCCAAATTCTAAAATCTGGAGAATTGCCTTAGATCGTACCGAGTCAAAGCAGATCACCCATGAGCAGGGCCGATTTGCCGACATGTGTCCGAGCTGGTCTCCTGATGGGAAAAAAATAGCATTTATACGAGCGAGCTTGACAGACGAACTTATTTTGTTCAGCAATACGAGTCTTAACATTATCGGTTCCTCTGGAGGAGAACTCAGAACGCTGATCTCAGAATCCGACAAATTCATTCTTTCGCCCGTCTGGTCACCTGACGGAAAAATGATAGCCTATTTGACGAAAGATAAGAAAGCTTCAGGTGAAACCCTAATGGCTAGAACCATGAATGTTATCGACGTGGAAACTGGCGCAGTCAGAGTTGTTGGGGAAGTCCCGAAGGCTAGTGTGAATACAGAACTGGCCTGGTCTCCCGACAGCAGGCGGATCGCCTTCAATGACGATAAAGTCATTAGAGTCATGAATGTTGATGATGGGGCAATCGAGGAAATCAAAACGAACCTGGTCGATGTCGATATGTGGCATCTCGATTGGTCACCTGACGGAGGACAATTCGTCTTCAGTGGCGGGAAGGGTGGCAATGCTGAATTCTGGTTTTTAGAGAATTTCCTGCCCGTGGTAAAGACCAAGAAATAGGCGATTTATACATTTCTTTGACAATTCGGCCGGGCGGTTTGCTACAATGAAAATGGAATCGTGCCGATCGAGCCTTGATCGCGGGGTTAGAAAAGAAACGGGTGGCCCAACGTCTATTTCTTAGTGCTTCTCTCCGGCAGGAAATTCTCCATCATCCAGAGTTCCTCCTGCTTAAGCGACGGGCCGTATGAGTTGAAGGCAAACCGGGTCCCGTCGGGATGGACAGTCAGCTTGTTGAAACCCCATATTTCGATGTTGAGCTTTTCGAGCTCTCCTCCCTGAACCGGAATGCTCCAGAGCTGGCTCTTTCCATTTTCTTCGGGATTGTGCATAGGAAACAGCACGTGCTTCCCATCGGGCGTCCACGTCGTCCAGGCAGGACCGTTTTCGGTATCTTTAAAAATAGGGGGACGTGATACCTGTTTCCCTAATTCGCAGGTGAGAAATTAGGAATTACGTATCGTGTCCCGCTAATTTCGAGAGGAAGTCGGAAACCCGGACGATCGGGATCCCCCCGAATTCTTTTAGACCCAGAAGATGGCGGTCGCCTGAGATGATCCAGTCGGCGTGGCCTTCAACAGCGCATTCCAGAACTCGATTATCAGCGTCGTCCTCGAGGACTTGCAGCCGCGTCCCCGGCTTGACGAGCTGAGCATGCCGACCGACGACCATCAGGGCTTCGCGGATATCCTCGTCGTGCCACGCAAATTTACTTTTCAGGATCGAGGCCAGCTCGGCCAGGATGGAAGTGGAAACGATCAGTTGAATCCGGCCGGCCCGGGCCATCTCGAAAACGATTTCGGGATTCCTGCCAAAGGTGAATGCCGAAAGGAAGATATTCGTATCAAAGACAACGCGCCGGCCGCTCAATCTCGAATTCCACGGGCTTCCTGGACCAGCTTTTCAATATCGTGCTCAGAGGATAGGCGGTACTTTTTCGCTGTCGCCCGGCCGATACGGCGGAGCCTTTTCCAGCGCTCCTCGTCGAGATGATCTTCATAGAGTTTGACCATATCACGGAAAAGCTCGCTCTTTGTTTTTCTTTCCAGCCGGGCCAGTCTTTCGATTTCCTCATAAGTCTGGGGCGGAATAGAGACGGTCAAGGTCTTGGTAGTCCTTCCCATAAAAAGCTCCTGGTGAGTCTTACTATGTCTTACTATAGCCATATTTGAGTCACTATGTCAATAGAAAAACACCTCTACCGGTTCGAGGAGACTTCGTAAGCTGCCTCTCCACCTAAAGAAGACGATTCGGCTGGAAGAAAAACCTCAGTGGAAAAAAGAAAAAAGGGGACGGTCCTATTTTCTCCGTCTTCGGAAAATAGGACCGTCCCCTTTTTTTGCCCCTCCCTAGTTTGACAGAAGCTTGACAAACTCTGGACATGATCTCGATTGAAAAATTGTCCCGCCCAAGATAAAGTAAAGACGGGTTGGGATAAAAATGACCTCGCTCCGGTTCCGGGGGCATCCTTCTCGAAACACGGCAATTCTCTTTTTATGCGTCGCGGCCGTGTCGGTCGGCGCGCTGGTCTGGATGGGTGTGCGCCTCGTCGAGCAGGATCGCGCGCTTGAAGCCGCCCAACTTCAAGAACGGCGGGAGGCCGCCGCGGATCGCCTGATCGCTTCCTTGGAGCAGGTCCTCTCCGAAGAGGAACGTAAACTGGCCGACCTCCCGAATATGGATTTCCGTCCGTCGACAGACGATGTTGTATTGATATTCGCCAGTTCCCCGGGCTCTTCTGAAGTCCGGGTCTGGCCCGCTAACTCTCTCTTGTACTATCCGGTGATTCTAACCCAGCGAGAGGCGTCATCCAGCCTTTTTGCAGAAGCTGAAAAATCCGAATTCCTTGATCATGACTACAGNNCTACAGCCGCGCTGTCCGTGACCTCCTCCCCTTCTCCAAAGCCGGAGACCCCGCTGTTAGGATCGGCGCGCAGCTCCGGCTGGCGCGGAACCACAAAAAGGCGGGCAACCTTGAATCCGCCCTTAAAACCTATGAGGAGATGGCCAGGTCGTCTGACCAGGGAGTCTCTCTCTCGGGGGTTCCCGCCGACCTGGCCGCACGCCGCGCCCTCTGTTCGCTACTGGAGGAACTCGGCCGCCGGGAGGAGCTTCAAGTAGAAGCCCAGAGTCTCTTCGATGATTTGGGCAGCAGGCGCTGGCGTCTTGACCGGGCATCCTATCTTTATTACGGCGGCCAGGCGGCGCGTTGGCTCGGCCAGGAACCGGGGTCCGACGCCGAACAGCAGGCCCTGGCGGATGCTGTTATCTGGCTCTGGGAAAATCGACAGGCCATCGCCGGTGTCGAACGGGGTTCCGCAGGCCGCAGGTCGCTTCGCTTTCACGGCGCGCCCGTCACAGTCTTCTGGCGACAGTCGAGCGAAGGGCTGGCGGCTGTCGTCGCCGGCCCCGGCCACCAGCGGAGCCGATGGTTTGATCCGCTCCTCGAAGGAGCCGATTTCAGCGGCGTTCGTGTCGCCATTCGCGATTCGGACAAGGCGCTGGTTTACGGAAGCGAGCCAGTCGCCGCCAGTCCCGTCGCATTTCGTCTCGCTTCCGTCACCGACCTGCCCTGGGATATCGCCATAGTCAATGCCGACCCGGAAACGGTCCTCAACCAGTTCGCCCAGCGCCGGCGGCTTATGCTGATGGGCCTGGCGATGCTGGCCCTTCTCGTCATCGCCGCGAGCTATCTCATCGGCCGTGCCGTCTCCCGGGAACTGGCGGCGGCCCGGCTCCAGTCGGACTTCGTCTCCGCCGTCTCACACGAGTTCCGGACTCCCCTCACCTCGATGAGACAGTTCACCGAGATGCTGGTTGATGACGAAAGCCTGCCCCCGGAGAAGCGCCGGGCATTTTACGGCGCCCAGGATCGAGCCACTCGCCGGCTCTCCCGGCTGGTGGAATCGCTGCTGGATTTCGGCCGCATGGNNACCGGCTTGAACGACTGGACGCCGGCCGGCTGGTCAAAGCTACAGTGGAGGAATTCAAGCAGGAGACAAATCCCACCAATCTGGTGATGGAATGCATCGTTCCGGCCGAAGGCCCCATGGTGAAAGCCGACCGGGAGGCGCTCGCCCAGGCCCTGTGGAATCTCCTGGATAACGCGGTGAAGTACTCCGGCGACAGCCCTTTCGTTCATATCGAAGTGGAAGCTGGAAACCCGGTTGCCATTCGGGTGGGAGACCAGGGATTCGGCATTTTGCCCTCGGAGAGGAATCGGATACTCCGCAAGTTTGTTCGCGGTTCCAGCGCCAAGGCGTCAGGCGTCAAGGGCACGGGTATCGGGCTGGCCATGGTCAAGCACATCGTGGACGCCCACGGCGGGAAAGTCCGNNCCGGCAAGGACAGCACTTTCACAATTCTGCTGCCCAGGGGAGAATGAGCCAATGCCGAAGATTCTGATCGTCGAAGACGACCGGGACATCGCTTTCGGTCTCGAGGAAGACCTCACCCGTCACGGTCACCAGGTCGAAACGGTCGGCGACGGCGAACAGGCCGTGCGCCGCGGCAGAGAAGGAGGCTGGGACTTGATTATCCTCGACCTCATGCTGCCGCAAAAAGACGGGTTCGAGGTCTGCCGGGAGCTGCGCCNNCGACGACTACATCACCAAGCCGTTTAGCCCGAGGGAGCTGCGCGCCCGGATCCAGGCCGTGCTCCGCCGGACGACTGAGGAATCCCTGGGTGTTTATCGATTTGGAGACTGCGAGGTCGATTTCGACCGCGGCGAAGTCCGCCGCAGCGGAATGCCCATAAACACTAGCGCCCTGGAATTCCGTTTATTGGCGGCCTTTGTGCGTCACCGGGGCCGGGTGCTGAGCCGGGAGCAGTTGATCAACGCTGCCTGGGGGCCGGAGACCATCGTCACCGACAGGGTAGTGGACACCCACATCCTCAACCTGCGCAAGAAAATCGAACCGAAGCCGGCGAAGCCGCGCTACATCCGCAGCGTGCGGGGCATGGGCTACCGCTTCGAGGGCGAGCAATCTTGACACACTCTGGACACAACCTGGATATGATTTGGATATCGGACCGTTATTATGAAAGCAGGAGGTAAGGTCCGATGAAGATCAACACAGTAAAATTGATTGCGGTCATTTTTCTAATCGCAATTTTGGGAGCTCTCGTGTCCATCGCGGGAAGCGCCCGGCAGGCCGAAGATCCCGGGGTGCTGCTCCGGGCGGCCATCGAAAAGGAAGAGGTCGACGGCGACCTCCAGGGTGCTATCGACCTGTACAAGCAAATCGTCGCCAAGCACAGCGATAACCGTCCGATAGCGGCAAAGGCACTTGTCCGCCTCGGCGGTTGTTATGAGAAACTAGGGAAGGAGCAGGCCGGCCTTGCTCAAAAGGCTTTCGAGACGGTCGTCAAGGATTATCCAGACCAAACGGAAGCGGTCAACCTGGCCAAGGAAAAACTGGCCGCCGTTCTTCGGGCCCGCGCAATGATCGAGAAAGGCGGAGGGGAATACACGGTCACCAAGATCCACTCCGACGAGAGGGAGGGCTGGCTGTCTCCGGACGGGACACGACTGGTGCTTCTTCAGTATGATAAAGGCTACACCTTGTGGCTCAGGGATCTCGCGAGCGGAAAGGAAGTCTGCCTTCTTCCCGCTCCGGAGTTGATAACCGATTGCTGGTGGTCTCCGGACGGCAGGCTGATCGCCTACTTTACGGGCGCCGGCCATATCAGGGTCTTCCCTGCGGCCGGAGGCCCGCCGAAGACGATCATCGAAGCCGATCCTGAGATCAACAAGGCCGGCCGTTATGCCTGGCCGATGGGCTGGACATCGGACAGTAAAAAGCTGATGTTCCAAGTTTCCACGCAGAGGTCTCATGAAGGGCTGTATGGGGTCCCGGCCTCCGGAGGCGAGTGGGAAGAGATCTATAAGTTCCCGGATCCGCAAGGCGCCAAGGACCGGAACGAAAGCTTTGTGTTATCACCCGACGGAAGGCTCCTCGCACTGCAATCGACTCGAGGCGGCAATCAGGATATTTACGTCATGCCTGCCGGGGGTGGCGAGCCCGTTCGGATAACGGATGACCCGGCAGCCGATAAGGGGCCGGTCTGGTCTTAGNNCCGGCCGGCTCGCCGCACTCCTCGTGCTGCTGACCGCATCCGACGGGCTGGCGTTCGATTCCGCCAGGACGGGAAGCTCGGAAACATGGGTCATCAGGATCACGCCAGAGGGCAAGCCCGGAGGCCAGCCCGTTCAGGCGACTCGGGGAGGAGGGGCTGGCACCTGGACCCTTAATGGCAAGATCGCCTTCTCGACATCAACAGATCAGACTCATATCTACATTGCCAATACGGACGGCAGCCAGGAAAACCGGCTGACGAAGCTCAACAACGTGAATGTCCTCCCCCGCTGGTCTCCCGACGGAAGGACCATCGCCTTTGTTGCGGATTACGGAACCCAGCCGAGACGCATGGCCGTTTGGACGGTCCCGTCGACCGGAGGGGACGGGAAGTTCCTAGCTCTGGGCTGGAATCCCGCCTGGTCTCCGGACGGAAAAGAGATCGCGTTCGGGCAGTTGCGCCGTGTCGGCTCCCCCGTCAAAGCGACGATTTCCATCATCCCGGCGGATGGCGGCAAGGCCAGAGAGATCATGAACTACGATGGGGAGGTAAACTTCCTCGATTGGTCGCCTGACGGCCGGCAGATCGTCTTTTCCTACAGCCGGGTGAAGGACGGGGAGCGCCCCATCCCGGATTCACGGGAGATCGAGCAAGACATCTATCTCATCTNNTGCCCTCGCTGGTCTCACGACGGGAAGACGATCGCCTTCCTTTGGATTAACAGGGCCCGGGTCTTCGAAACCGGAGAGCTGGGCGAACCGGCCCGGATCTACACGATGGACGCCGGAGGGGGCAATCTCAAGCTCGTCACGGACGAGCACCCCCTTTATTGGTTCTGCTGGTCCCGTGACGGCAGGCATATCATCTTTGACAAACCTGAAGAAGGGTTTGGGATCTTCCGGGTTCCCGCCGCAGGGGGAAAAGCTGAACCGATGAACCTNNGGCCAAGAGCCGCACTGAATTCTGGCTGGCGGAGAATTTCCTGCCCGCGGACACGGCTAAGAAATACAAATAATGGGGACAGCATACCATGTCCCCCTTTTTGAACTCTCATGGTCTTTAGAGTTGAAAAGCCAGGCCGCCGGAGGCGTGGCCTCGCCGTCCGTGAACAGACCGGTTAGGCCGATTTTCATGATGCTGAAAATTAGACTTGACTTTTTTCTATGATTATAGAAAATAGTCACATGACCATCAAGCCGATCATCGGCAGCTGGGCTTTATCCGAAAGGTTCCTGCATGGCCGGATGTCGTTTATCTGCGGACCCCGCCAGATCGGCAAGACAACCCTCATCCAGAGTCATCTTCGAAATGCCCGTCAGGAGGCGAATTACTTCAACTGGGACAGCCTCTCCGTAAGGCGGGAATTCGCCCGGAACCCGCATTTCTTCATCGAGAATCTCCGCCTGCCGTCGGGTGGCAAGCGCCCCGCTCCATGGGACAAGCGGTCGTGGGTCGCCTTTGATGAAATCCACAAATACCCCCGGTGGAAGAACCTGCTCAAAGGATATTATGACGAATGGAAGGGTGACATCCGGATTGTCGTCACCGGAAGCGCCAGGCTCGATTTCTTCCGGCGTTCCGGGGACAGCCTGGTCGGGCGCTACTTCCTGTTCCGGATGAACCCTCTTCATCCCCGCGATCTGAATCCTGCTGTTTTCAATCCGGAAATGGCCTGGCATCCCCGGCGCGGAATTCCTGAATTCGATCCGGCAGGCCCTTCGTTCAGCTCCGGAGCCCGGGTCCTCCTGGAAATCTGCGGTTACCCGGAACCCCTGTCCGTCGGCACTCGGGAATTCTACCGGCGCTGGAAAGATAACCACATCTCCCTGATCACCGGAGAAGACCTCCGGGACCTGACAAAAATCGCCAGCATTCAGAAGCTTCAGACGTTGCTTTTCCTGCTTCCCGAGAGGGTTGGTTCCCCGCTGAGCCTCAACAGCATTAAAGACACCCTGCAATGCGCGCATGCGACCGTCCAGAGCTGGCTCGAGGCGCTGGAAAAAGTGTTTCTCCTGTTTTCGCTGTCCCCGTTCGCGGGGAAATTAAAGCGCTCTGTGATAAAAGAGAAAAAATACTATTTTTGGGACTGGGGCGTTCATGATGAGCCGGGCAAGCGGTTTGAGAACTTCCTTGCGGTCCAACTCCAGCGGGCCGTGTCTGCCTGGAACGAATGGGGAAAAGGGGACTACCGGCTCATGTTTGTCCGGACGAAAGACGGTCGCGAATTGGATTTTGTCGTCGTCGACCAGAACAGGCCACTTCTCATTGTCGAGTGCAAATGGAGCGAGAAGAGCCTGGCGCCGTCGGTTGTGTATTTTAAGGAGAGGCTCAGCGTGCCGCTNNCCGCTGGCAATTCAAGTCAGTGGAACGCCAGGGGGCTTAAGGCAATACCAGCGGGGAGTTTTTATTACCGGCTACGATCGGTTCTTGTCCTTACTGCCTTAGCCATCGCATTTTAACATCTACCTTAATTTTAAAACCAAGACTATTATCTAAAATGGGAATTAAGGTAAGTGTCCCCATAACTCCCGGAATTTCCACATTTCCTTAACGACTTGCCGGGTTTCTTGCTATAGTATAAGGCAGAAATATGCCGGTGAGCTGGGTTGGATGCTAAGCAACCTCAGGCTGGTCCTTCTTCAAAACAAAAAATTTCTCGCCACCTTCTTCCTGGTTGTTTTCTTGCCGTCCCTCATCCTGGCCTATTTCGGAATAAGGGCCATCCACAATGAACGATATAAGCTTCAGCAGCTCAACTTCGAGCAACAGAGGGGATTCGTCAGGACTATGGAGGCGGAAGTCCAATCCCTCGTCGAGAGAGAGACCGCTAGCCTAAGAGAGTTTTCAACGAGTCGAGCCGTGGTCGATCGGGATTATCGATCGCTCCATAAATTGATCGCCGCCCGTACTCAGGACAAATCCGTTCTGGGGCAGGTCGTACTCTGGGACGCAAACGGCCTGTTTTGGTTTCCCGGCCTGGCAGGTCAGCCGCCGGCGGCATCGGCTCCGAGTGTTCCCGCCGAATGGAAACGTCTTCAACCTGATTTGGCAAGGGCTGAAAACTCCGAATTCCAGCTTAAGAATTTCCCGGAGGCCGTGTCCCTCTACGGGAAGATTTTTCAAAGGTCGAAAGACAACACTGGCAAAGCCTGGATCAAGAGCCGGATCGCACGCTGCCAGGTCAAGCAAGAGGACTACGAACAGGCGGTTGTCACCTATCGTTCTGTTATCGAGGAATTCCCCGGTTTGCTTACCGAGTCGGGCCGGCCCCTGGAAATTGTCTCTCGAACGGAAGTCCTTGACGCCTTGCGCGCAGATAAAAATTTTAGAGCCTTTTTTCCGGAATCCCTTCAAACCATCGAGCATCTTGAGAAGGATTTCTGGTCGATAAACGGCGACCAGGCCGAACTCTATGAAACCCTGATTTTCCAGATGATAGACGAGGCCCTCAGTCAAAGTCCTCCCAATCAAGTTCCCGAAAACTTCGAGTCCTCAATCAAAAAGATCCGGGAGTCATTGCATAGCAAGCGGGCGGTCTGGCGCCTGGCCGAGGCTGTGAGGGAGGACCTCCTGCCGGACATTAGGAATAAAGCGGAAAACTTGGCGAATGAAGGCCCGGTAATTCACAGGAACGTCCTTGATTTCGAAGAAAAAGATGTCCTGGCGCTGTTGGCGTCTGTGGACCGGCAGAAAACGGGACGGGCTGACGAATTTCTCGGCTCGCTTCTGCAGATAGGCGATTTGAAGGAATCCTTGGATACTCACCTCAAAGAAAACAGCCCGCCCGGCGTCTCAATCCTTTTCCGTTCGGTCTCGTCGGAGAAAATCCTGTATGGAGCGGAGATTCCCTCAGGATGGACGCCGGCCTTCACCGATTTTTTCCCCGAGAATTTTCCTCCCTGGAGAGTGGAAGTCTTCCAGGACGAGGGCGTCGGGAGGGTAACCTCTTTCTACAGGAACGTCTTTTTCTGGACTATCCTGGCCCTGCTGACTATCGTTTTTTTTGGCTCTGGGTTGATCATCCGGACCATCATCAAGGAAGTGAATCTCCTCAACTTGAAATCGGAGTTTATCGCCTCGGTCTCCCATGAATTCAAGACGCCGCTGACGGCGATGGGGGCGATCCTGGAGCGTCTCCTGAGCAACGAGGTCAAGGACCCCAAAAAGGTCCAGGAGTATTATCGGACCTTAAGCCACGACTCGGAGAGGCTGAAACGCCTGGTCAAAAACGTCCTGGACTTCACCAAAATCGAAGACGGAAAACGGGAATACAAGCTGATGGCCACCGATATCGCCCGGTTGGTCCGTCAAGCGGTCGACAGCTTTGAAAAGGAGAACGAGCTGGCCGGTTTCCGGGTGGAAACCAAAATTGATGAAAACCTCCCGCCGGTTTTGGCCGATGAGGAAGCCCTGAGGCAGGCCTTACATAACATCTTGGACAACGCCGCCAAGTTCTCGGGCCGAGAGAAGAATATCGACGTCGCCGTCATCCGCCACCAGGACAGCGTCGAGATCGCCGTCGAGGACAAGGGAATCGGGATACCCGAAAACGAGCAAAAGAAAGTCTTTGAAAAATTCTATCGGGGCAAGCAGGCTTCCTCCGTCTCACCGACTGGGACGGGCCTCGGTCTGACTTTGGTCAAGCACATCATGGACGCCCACAGTGGGAATGTTGTCATCCGGAGTCAACCGGGAAAGGGGACTTGTGTCGGCTTGATCTTGCCCCTGGAGAAAGGGAGATAGACGATCATGGAAAAGATCATCCTGATTGTCGAAGACGACGCCGGAATCCAGATGATCCTCCGGGACGCTCTCACCTCCCAGGGGTATCAGGTGACTACGGCCGATGATGGAATGAAAGGATTGCAGCTGGCCAAAGAGCTCAAGCCCGCGCTCATCATCCTGGATGTGATGCTTCCTTTGATGGGAGGCTTCGAGGTTTGTAAGAACATACGCAAGGAGGGAATCGTCTCTCCCATCCTGATGCTCACCGTCAAGGATGAAGAATTGGACAAGGTCCTGGGATTGGAGCTGGGGGCCGACGATTATGTGACGAAGCCCTTCAGCCTGAAAGAGCTCACGGCCCGCATAAAGGCCCTCCTCCGCCGCGTCGAGGACTACCAGGAGGAGATGAGCGTCTGCCGGTTCAGCGATGTCGAGCTGGACTTTCAGAAGTACGAATCCAGAAAAGCCGGGCAGGACCTGGGGCTCAGCCCCCTGGAGCTCAAAATCCTCAGGCTGATGATCACCCGGAAAGGAAAGGTTATCACCAGGGATGAGTTCCTCGATGCCATCTGGGGAGTCGATAACCTGATCGTTTCCCACCGGACTGTGGACAGCCATATCGCCCACATCCGGAAGAAGGTCGAGGAGAATCCGTCCGATCCCAAGCACATCCTGAGCGTTCACAGCATCGGCTATAAGTTCGTGGATGAATAGGCTGTGCCCAAGAAGCGGCCTGACGCTGTGTGGAAAATCTTTCACCGCATTTCCATATCTCCTCAACACATGAGCCTTCCTCTGCGGTTATTTTATCGGTAGATCGGACGAAGGAGATTAAGGATGAAAACAAAACGAATCGGGACGACGGCTCTTTTTTTGCTGGCGGTAGGGTTTTTTCTTTTTTCCGGCTCCGTACAGCAGGAATCGGCCAAACAGCTTTTTGAAAAAGCCGTACACCTGGAGGAGACGAAAGGTGATCTGGAGAAAGCGGTCGAAGTGTATAAACGGATCGTCGCGGAATTCCCGGGGGAAAGGCTTTTAGCAGCCCAGTCTTTCTATCACCTGGGCCTCTGCTATGAAAAATTGGGCCTGAGAGACGCCCGGAAAGCCTTCGAGAATGTCATCGAGGCATATCCCGATCAGACAACCACGGTCAAATTGGCCAGGGAAAAGCTCGCCGCATTGGCCAGAGGCCAGGCTGCTGTCGAAAAACCCGATACAGAATTTAAAATCACGAAAGTCTACACGGACATAGGTAGATACGGCTATTTTTCTCCGGACGGAAAGAAACTCGCTTTGATCGATCAGAAGGGAAATACACTAAACATATGGCTAAGGGACATCGTCAGCGGCAAGGAAGTCCGCGTCCTGAGCACTCCGGGTGATCTCCATGACTGTTGGTGGTCTCCGGACAGTCAATGGATCGCCTATATGAACGGCACCAACAGCGTCGTCATTCTTCCGGCAGAAGGAGGACAGCCCAAGACAATCATTGAAAGCGCTCCCGAAGTCCAAATGGGCGGTGATTATGTCTGGCCCATGGGCTGGACTTCGGATAGCAAGAAACTCATCGCCCAGGATAGTGCCAAAGGACTCTTCGCCATCCCGGTTTCCGGAGGCAATCGGGAGGAAATATATAGGTTTCCAGACCCGAAAAAAGCGAAAGAACGTGACGAATGGATGACCTTATCCCCTAACGGAAGGCTATTTGCCATCCAATCCACACAAGACGGCAATCAGGATATTTATGTCATGCCTGCGGAGGGTGGTGAGCGTGTACGGATTACCGATGATCCGGCAAACGACAGTTGGCCCTTGTGGTCTTACGACGGCCAATGGCTCGCCTTCGATTCGTCCAGAAGCGGCCGTAATGAAACCTGGGTGGTTAGGATAACGCCGGACGGCAAGCCCGGAAGCCAGCCCATCCAGGCGACAAGGGGAGGGGGAGGCGGCGTCTGGATGCAGGATGGCAGGATCGCCTACAAGACACGCAAAGAAACTGTCCATGTTTTCGTGGCCAACGCCGACGGCAGCGATGAAGTCCAGCTGACGAGATCTCACGAATGGAACGTGGTGCCCCGCTGGTCACCGGACGGAAAGAACATCGCTTTCGGTTCTAATTATTGGGAAAAATGGAAAACGGCTGTCTTTACGGTGCCCGCCAATGGAGGAGATGAAAAACCTCTGGCTGTTGGCGGTTCTTTTGCCTGGTCTGCGGACGGACGGAAGATAGCTTTCTCTGCCGGAACACTACGTCCCCCCGCTACGGCGAAAATATCGATCATCCCGGCCGAGGGAGGAGAGGCCAAGGAGCTGATGGGCTATGACGGAGCTTTGACAAATCTGGATTGGTCGCCGGACGCCCGGTCGATCGCCTTTTCTTATGCCAGAGAGAAAGAGGCGAAGAATCCCATCCCGGATTCACGGATGGGTATTGAAGACATCTACATCATTTCCGTGAATGGCGGGCTGCCGAAAAGATTGACCCAAATGGACAAAAAGGGATTCCGGTTCACGTCCCCCCGGTTCTCTCCCGACGGAAAAAAGATTGCCTTCAGATCCCTGGATTATGAGGGGTTTGAGAAAGGACATCTAAGCGAACCGATCGGCATCTATACAATGGATGTTGAAGGAGGCGAGCCTAAGCTCGTCATCAATGAATTCGATCACTGGCACTTTTGCTGGTCTCCTGATGGCCAGAGCATCATTTTCCCCAAACAGGAAAAAGATTCACTCGGGCCTTATGGAGCGGACCGCAGGCTTTATAAGGTTTCTGCCGAAGGAGGAACGCCCGAAAAACTGAATATTATGGGGATGATGCCGGATTTCTCTCCGGATGGCAGGAAGATCGCCTATTCCAGGCTCTCAGAGTCCGGCACTGAATTCTGGCTGATTGAAAATTTCCTGCCGGATAAGAAATAGGCCGACCCTATCGGGAAACCGGCCCCGGGTGAGACGATGCGGCCTGCGGAATCGTCTTTTTTCTTGTGATGACGGAAAAAGCCGCGGACGGACCCCCTTGACAATGGTCATACTATTGTTCATACTAATGGTATGAAAATTGCGATCTCCATACCCGAAAACATTTTTCGTGACGTCAAAAAGGCCGCCGAAAAGCAGAAGCGGTCGCGAAGCGAGATATTCGTCGAGGCCGTCAGAGAGTATCTAGAAAAGCTCGAATCCCGCCGCATCCTCGAACGCCTGAACGAGGCCTATGCGGCCCCGGAAACAAGAGAAGAGCGGGACGCCCGGAGGTCGGAGCTCGATCTCTACAAGCGCACAGTGCTCAAGAGAGAAGAATGGTGATCGCCCAAGGCGACGTATTCTGGCTCGACGCAGGGGCGCCTCGCGGGTCGGGCCCCGGTTTCAGGCGTCCTCACGTCGTCGTTCAAAACGATGTTTTCAACGCCAGTCGTATTCAAACGACTGTCCTGTGCGCCCTCACCTCGAACCTGGCGCGGGCCAAGGCCCCTGGGAATCTCCTGCTTGGGAAGGGCGAAGCGAACCTCCACCGGCCGAGCGTGGTCAACGTGTCGCAGGTTGTCACCGTGGATAAATCTATTCTCAAGGAGAAGATCGGGCACCTGTCGCGTGAGAGAGTCCGGGAGATCGTCTCGGGACTGCGCCTTGTCCTCGAGCCGCGGGAGCTCTAGGCCAAAGGCTGCATCAAAAGGGGGGTTTGCCCGGGGGCATATACAGGAATAGTCTTTTATGGTAATAAAACGCTGATCAAGATGGCCAACAGGAAAAATACTCTGCTCCTTCTGCTCAAGCTGGCCGTCAGCCTGTCCATACTCGTCCTGATCCTGACCACGCAGACTTCCCTCCGCGAGATCGGGAGCGTCCTCCGGAGCGTCAATCCGTACTGGCTGGCCCTGGCCTTCTCGCTCCACGGCTTCGGCCTCTTTGCCAGCGCCTACCGGTGGCAGATCCTGGCCCGCGCCCAGGGCGATGANNTCGCGCTACTCCAAGTCGCTGGTCAAGTCTTCCGCCATCGTCCTGGTGGACCGGTTCACCGGCATCATCGTCCTCTTCCTCATGGCCGTCGTCGCTTCGCTTTTCCGGCTCGACATGGCCCGCCGGATTCCTGTCATTTGGATATCCCTCCTCTTGGGTCTTGTGGGCCTTTCCCTGATCGCCGTCTTCTTCCTTCCCGTGTTCGCCCGCCGGTTCGGCTCCCTCAGGCTCAAGGGAATTTTCGACAGGCTCCGCGGCAAGATCCTTCTCTTCCGGGAGACGATCCTCCATTACCGCACCCAGAAGCGGGCTTTCCTGCGGGCCACCTTCTGGGCCGTGCTCCTCCAGCTCAACGTCATCCTCTACTATTTCCTGATCGGCCGGGCAATTCACCTGAACATCCATTTCATCGACTACTTCATCTTCATCCCCATCGTCCTGGTCATCCAGGTCATCCCCATCACCATCAACGGCCTGGGGCTCCGGGAAGGATCCTACATCGAGATCTTCAAGTTCTACGGCATCTCCCCCCAATCGGCAGTCTCCTTTTCCCTGGTCGATGTCGGCTTTAACCTCGTGCTGGGTCTCGTCGGAGGGATTATCTATGTCTCGCGGAAAAAGCCGCCGTTGAATCCCCGGGGAGATTAGGCTAATCTAGTTTCGATGAGCCCCCTGGCGTCCCGGCGGATAACCCTTCGGGGACTCGTCACTTGGCCCGCCGTTTTCGCGTTCGCCGCGCTGTCTCTTCTCTCCTCCTATGCCCCCGCCCAGCAGGATGTCTCCGAGTTCGAGAAGCGCCTGGCCAGGATCAGCGAGGAGATCCGCGTCCTGCGGATCCGGATCCAAGACGTGAGAAAGAGGGAATCCGAGCTCCTCTCGCAGCTCGAAAATATCGTCCTCGGCAGAAAGCTCGTCCGCAGCGAGCTCGCCGCCCTCAACCTCCAGTCGGAAAAGCTGAACGGGGAACTGGCCGCCACCCGGGAAAGGATCGCCGGCCTGCGGGAGAAGCTTCGCCGCGAGCAGCGGTCGATCGAGAAAACCCTGGTCACCCTCTACAAGTACGGGAGGTTCGATTTTCTCCAGTTCCTGCTCCAGGCGGAGAACATGAGCGCCGTCTTCTCCGAGAGCAGGCACCTGACCCTCCTCGCCGGCCACCAGCAGGACGTCATCGCCTCCTACCTCAAGACCATGGCCGACCTGCGGACCGCCGAAGCCGACCAGGAAAAGAAAAAAGCGGAGGTGGCCGGCTTGATCGTCGAGTCCGGCCGGAAGAGGCAGGAGCTCGAAGCCCGGGAAGCCGAGAACAGGGCGCTCGTCCAGCAGATCCGGAAGAACAGGGAAAAGTACGAGCAGGCCCTGGAGGAACAGAAGGAGCGCGCCCGGCAGCTGCAGACCTTGATGGACAGGCTGTCCAGCCAGGAGATCGTCCTCCCCTTCCGGTTCATCCCGTTCTATGAAAAAAAGGGAAAGCTGCCCTGGCCGATCTCCGGAAAAGTCATCACCCGCTTCGGAGTCGAACCGTACCTCAACACCAGGACGATGAACAACGGGATCGAGATCGCGCCGCCCAAGGACAACATCGTCGTCCGCGCCATCCATCCGGGGAAGGTGGTCTACGCGGACTATTTCCAGGGCTACGGGAACCTGCTCATCATCGACCACGGGATGAACTACTATTCCCTCTACGGCCACTGCGACGAGTTCATGGTCAGCAAGGGCGATTTTGTCAGGGAGGAACAGCCGATCGCCGCGGCCGGGGACCTCGGCTCTCTCAAGGGAGTGTCTCTCTATCTCGAGATCCGGTACAAGGCCAGGCCGCTCGATCCCTTGCAATGGCTCAAACGAAGATGATAGAATGATTTTCCGTTGAAAAGAGCTTCCATGAAGAAAACGAGGGCCATTCTGCTGACCGTCATTTTCGGCCTGTCCCTCGTCTTCCTTCTCGAGATGACCTATCTCCTGGGGACAGCCACCCGCTCGGCGACGCCGAAAAACCTCTATCTTTTAGAAGCCGTCATCCGTCTCATCCGCAACGATTACCTCGAGGAAAAGGACCCGCTCCGGACCATCGATGGGTCGTTCAAAGGCCTGGTCAATTCGTTGGACGGCCTGTCCAGCTACCTCGACGCCGAGAACACGGCCCGCTACCTGGAGCAGAAGGGCGTCCCGCTCAGGGGCCCGGGCATCGTTGTCTTTAAAAGATACGGGGCCTTTCCCCAGGTCACGGGGATCATCGAAGGCTCCCCGGCTGAGAAAGAGGGGCTCCAGATTGGAGACCTGATCACCGAGGTCAATGGCAAGGCGACGCCGGCGATGAGCCTGGTGGAAGTGAACCTCTGTCTCTACGACAAGGATGAGGTGCCGCTCGGGCTCAAGGTGCTCCGGGATGATAAGACGATCGACGTCAACGTGGACAGGGTTCTCCTTTCCCCCGGGCCCGTGGCCCACTCGGCCCAGGAGGGCACGTCCGGCATCATGAGGATCGCCCGGATGAGCGCCCCCTGCGTGTCCGAGATCAAAACGAAGGTCCTTCCGGGCATCAGGGCCGGGAAAAAACNNCCCCTAATCCTCGACCTGAGGAACTGCGCGGAGGGGGACTTCGAGGAAGCCCGCCAGTTCATCAACCTTTTCCTCAAGACCGAGAGTCTCGGTTATTTCGAGAAAAAAGGAGCAGCGAAGGAAGTCCTGGCTTCTCCGGAAGAGCCCCCGCTGGCCAATCTCCCGCTCATCGTCTGGATCAACCAGGGCACGCTCGGCCCGGCCGAGGCAGTGGCTGCAGTCCTCAAGGAATTCGGACGCGCTAAAGTGGTCGGCATAGCCACGCCGGGCTTGGCCGCCAAGCACGAGGAAATCCCCCTCGAGGACGGGACCTCGTTGCTTCTGACGTCCGGCGTCTTCTGTTTGAACTCCGGCGTCCAGCTCTGGGGACGCGGCGTCGAGCCCGATGTTCCCATGGATGTCGACGAACAGAGCTT
>DQHV01000083.1 GCA_003524335.1 Candidatus Aminicenantota bacterium
AGATCACGGTGGTAGTCGCCGTGGCCGTGTTCGGCTTCGGCGTTCCGGTCAAGGGGAGCGTCTGGCTCCTGTTCGTCCTCAGCCCGATCTTTATGCTGACGACGCTCGGGCTCGGCCTGTTCATTTCGACGATCTCCCGGAACCAGCAGCAGGCCATGCTGACGGCCGCGTTTTTCATCATCCCCCAGATCATCCTCTCCGGCTTCGTTTTTCCGATCGAAAATATGCCGCGGCTGATCCAGGGGCTTACCTATGTCGTTCCCCTTCGCTACTTCCTTGTCATCATCCGCGGTCTTTTTCTCAAAGCGGTCGGACTGAGCGCCCTCTGGGATGAGACTGCGGCCCTGCTCGTCTTCGGGCTCGCCATCCTGGGCTTGAGCATTCTCCGCTTCCGCAAGAAACTCGAGTAGCCTGCTCGGGTCAATTAGCCAAAGCCTTTTTTGCCAAAGAGGCGGAAAAATGGTATCGTTTTGACGATTAAATGAGGTCGAGGATGAAATCCCAAGCTCTAAAATTCGGCGCCTTTTTTCTGGTCGGCCTGCTGCTTTCCGCCTGCGGGCTGGAATCGTCCGGAACCGTCCGTCCGGAGGAGGCGGGAATGTCAGGGAAGCACTTGCGCCTCCTCGACGGCATCCTCGAAAACGCCCTCTCCCGCAAGGATTTTCCGGGCGCCGTCCTGCTCATCGGAAGGAAGGGGAAGTTCGTCTTCCGCAAGGCCTACGGGGATTGCCAGTGGGTCCCGAAGAGAAAGCCGATGGAGGAGGCGATGGTCTTCGACCTGGCCTCCATCACCAAGCCCGTGGCCACGGCCACATCCTTTATGATCCTCGTCGAGGAGGGAAAAGTCAGCCTTGATGAAAAAGTCAAAGACTATGTGCCGGAATTCGTCCCCTATATGGACGCCTCCGGCGCGCCGGGAGAAGACGCCCGCATCTGGCATCTCCTGACCCACACTTCGGGCCTGCCTCCTTACACCGAGCCCCGGGGCCACGCGGCTGNNGGGGTATATCACCCTGGCCCACATCATCAAGAAGGTCAGCGGCCGGGACGTCGCTCAGTTCAGCCAGGAGCACATCTTCAGACCGCTGAAAATGAAGCACACTTCTTATTGTCCTCCCGAAAAGATACGCAGTCTCTGCGTGCCCACAGAGATCGTCGATGGGAAGCTTCTCAGCGGGGTCGTCCATGATCCGCTAGCCCGGCTTCAGGGAGGCATTTCGGGAAACGCCGGGCTTTTCTCGACGGCTGACGACCTGGCCGTATTCGCCGAAATGATGCTTCACAACGGCAGCTACAAGGGAGCGCGCATCCTGAGCCCCTTGACCGTGGCGAGGATGACCTCGGTCTGGCCCAAAGCCGCGTTCGCCGGCCGCGGGCTCGGCTGGGACCTGGATTCCTCCCAAAGCGCCAACGGAGGTGACCTCTTTGGACCCAGCTCTTACGGACATACTGGATATACCGGGACCTCGATCTGGATCGACCCCGACACCGAAACCTACGTCATCTTCCTGACCAACCGCGTCCATCCCGACGACAAGGGGGCGATCAGCGCCCTGAGAAGCCGGGTGGCCAACGTGGTGGCGGCCGCCATCCAGGACACTAAGAACGTCAAGGCACTCCGATGAGCCTTCATCCGGCGGAAGCCAAGGTCTTCGAGGTCCTGGACGTTTTGGGGATTGCCTACACCCGGCACGAGCATCCGCCCGTGTTCACGGTCGAGCAAGCCGAAAGGCATTGGACCGGCATCCAGGGAGCTCACTGCAAAAACCTCTTCCTTCGCAACAAGAAAGGGAACCGCCATTACCTGGTTATCCTGCTGAGCTCCAAGCAGGCCGACCTCCGCGGGCTGAACGAGAAGCTGAGTGAGGACCGGTTAAGCTTCGGCTCGCCCGAACGGCTCCAAAAATACCTCGGGCTCGAACCCGGCTCCGTATCGCCATTCGGCCTGATCAACGACCGCGATAAGGAAGTGATCGTTATCGTCGATCAAGACCTGAAGCAGGCGGGCTGTGTCAATTTCCACCCGAACGTCAACACCGCCACGGTGGGCATCGGCGCAGCCGACTTTGAAAGATACCTCGCCTGGACGGGAAATCCGGTGCATTATTTTCAGTTTTGAATAGCGTATAATAAGGCCTCGTGCGAAGCTCATCAATTCTCCTTTTTATCATGCTCCTTGGCGCTGCTTGCGGCCCGGCAGGAGAAAAAACCATGCCCGCTCGGATCACACTCGTCCACACGCCCCCGACCGAAGCCCCCAACAGACACTACGTCTCCAACAGGCCACCGCTTGTGCCGAGCCCTCTGGTCAAGCTTCCGGTCGGGAGCATCCAACCGAAAGGTTGGCTCCTCAGTCAGCTTCAGCTCATGCGCAACGGGTTCACCGGCCGGCTGCCCGAGCTCAGCCGTTTCCTTGGAGAAGACAGCGGCTGGATAACCCTTAAGGGCCCGGGATGGGAGGAGATGCCCTATTGGCTGAAGGGCTATGCCGACCTCGGCTACATTCTCAAGGATCCGGAGATCATCGCCACGGCTAAGAAATGGCTCGACCTGGCCTTCCGCAGCCAGCAGGAAGACGGCTTTTTCGGCCCGCCCGACAACCGAAAGAACAAGGACCTCTGGCCCAATATGCTCGTCCTGTCCTGCTTGCAGAGCCTTTACGAAGCGACCGGCGACGAGCGGGTGATCCCTTTCTTGGCCAAGTACTTTCGTTTCGAGCACAGCCTCCCGGAGTCGGACCTCCTGCCGGAGAGCTGGCAGAAACTCCGGGGCGGCGAAAACCTCGAGAGCGTTTATTGGCTCTACAACCGGACGGGTGAACCATTCCTACTCCAATTGGCCCGCCGGATCTATGCAAGGACGGCCGACTGGGAAACCGATATCATCAACCCGGAGAGGGATAAGAACTGGGAGGTCAGCAGTTTCTATCACGGGGTGAACATCACCATGGGCTTCCGCTACCCGGGTGTCTATTTCCAGCAGGCTCTCGACCGGAAATATCTCGACATCGTCGAGAAAAATTATGGCCTACTGATGGACCGGTACGGCCAGCAGCCCGGCGGAATGTTCGGAGCGGACGAGAATATCCGGCCGGGGTACGGCGACCCTCGCCAAGGAGCCGAAACCTGCTCGATGGTCGAGTTTATGTACAGCCACGAGGCGCTCCTTAAGATCACGGGCGAGACGCGATATGCCGACCGCTGCGAGGAGATCGCCTTCAACTCCCTTCCGGCGGCGATGACTCCGGACCTCCGCGCGCTGCACTACCTCACCGCGCCCAACCTCATCTCCTGCGACAACTCCGGTGAGCACGATTTCCAGAACGAGGGAACTCTGGTGTCTTATGATCCCTGGTCCTACCGCTGCTGCCAGCACAACGTCGCTTTCGGCTGGCCTTATTTCGCCGAGCACCTCTGGCTGGCCACGGCTGACAACGGCCTGGCGGCGGCGTTATACTCGCCCTGCGAGGTCACAGCCAAGGTGGCCGGCGGCACCGAGGTTCGGGTTTCCGAAGACACCGCCTATCCATTCGGGGATCATATCGATTTAACGATCTGGACAGCTGCCGCTGTCCGTTTTCCCCTCTATCTCAGGATCCCGGATTGGGCCCACGAGGCCGCCATATCCATCGACGGAAAAAAGCTGCCGGATAAGGTCAAACCCGGCGCCTATGCCGTCATCACAAGGGAATGGTCTAATGGTGACCGGGTCCGGCTGGATTTCTTCCCGAAGATCACGGTTAAAACCTGGAAGAAGATGAAAAACGCCGTTTCCGTCCGGCGCGGCCCGCTCTGGTTCTCCTTGAAAATCGGGGAGGAATGGAAACGCTACGGCGGGACGGACGTCTGGCCGGCCTATGAGATCCTGCCCACAACCCCCTGGAACTACGGCTTGGTCGTCGATCCTGACAACCCCGAGGCGACGATTATTCTATCCGTCCAGAAGAGACCTCCGGTGGACCAACCATTCTCCCCCGAAGCGGCTTCCGTTATCCTTAAGGCCAGGGCTAAGCGGTTGCCCAATTGGAAAGCCGAAGGGAGGATGGTCGGCAAAATCCCCCCGGGGCCGGTCGTTTCCTCTGAGCCGGAGACGGAAGTCATGCTCATACCGATGGGCTGTACCCGGCTTCGCATCGCCTCATTTCCCTTAATCGCCCGCAAATAGAAGGAGCGCGGGAAAAACCGCCCCAGGAGAATAAAATGACGCTCACCAGCCTGATCAAGAAAACGACTCTTTTATCGGCCATCGCCCTGTGTCTCTCCATTAGTCTGACCTTCGGCGGGCAGACGCAGGATCAGGCTGAGAAGCTGGTCACCGGCGAGTGGCTCGCCTCCAACCTAACCAACGAAAACGTCCGCATCATCGACACCCGGATGGATATCCGGGATTACTGGCAGTCTCATATACCGGGGGCCGTCTACCTGGATACCGATCTGCTCCGCTGGCCGGACCATGGAGTGCCCGGGAAGCTCATGAATGTCGAGGCCCTCGCCATGCTCTTGGGCCAGATGGGAATCGGAGAGAAGACCATGGTCGTCGCCTACTATGACAAGAACGGCTATCCGCCCTTTTATCTGCTCTGGGCGCTCGAGTTCATCGGCCACCAGGGTTTTGCCCTGCTCGAGGACGGGATTGAGCGCTGGAGGGCAGAAGGCCGGCCTCTGACTCAGGATTACCCGAAGATCAAGCCTGTTTCCTTCCGCCTCCCCGCTAAGCTGCGACCCGAAGTCCGGGCGACGCTCGAAGATGTCCTCAAAGACACCAAGGCAGGAGCTGTCCTCTTGGATGCGCGGCCCGAAGATTTGTATAAAGGAGAAAAGGGAGCCTGGAAACGTAAGGGCCATATCAAGGGGGCCATCAGCCATCCCTGGGCCATGGACCTTAGCAGCGACGGCGCCTGGAAGCCCAGGGAGGAGCTCCTGGGCATTTATGCTAAGCAGGGTGTAACACCGGACAAAAAAATCATCGTCTATTGCGGTCAGGGACAGATGGCCGCCTTCGTCTATTTTTCACTCAAGCACCGGCTGGGCTTCCCCAATGTCAAAGTCTACGACGGGAGTTTCAGTGAATGGTCGGCCCGCGACCACCCGCCCGTCGAGGGGATAAAATAAATATCGTCTGAGGAGGAGGGAATGAGGAGCATCTCCAGGATTATTCTGTCGGTCGCTTTGGTTCTTTCCTTGACGTCGGCCTTTGGGGGGGAGGTTCAAAAAGAAAAAGCGCCCAGCTCGTTGAAGCCGCGCGACTTCACGGCCCACCTCATCGGCCACGCNNGGAGGAGACCGTCCACGACATCGCCACCCACACGTTCCTGGGCACTCTGGCTCAAATGGACAAGCTCCCCGGTTTGACTTTTGCCCAGAGCCAGGCCGCCGTCTATGAGGCCATCGAAAAGAACTATCCCGCGATCTTCCAGAGGATCAAGGAGAAGGTGAGGGAAGGAACGTGGATTCCGGTCGGCGGGATGTGGGCGGAGCCCGACCTGAACATGCCGGACGGCGAGTCGTTCGCCCGGCAGCTGCTCTATGGAAAAAGATATTTCCTTGACAAGTTCGGGGTCGACGTGACCGTGGGCTGGAACCCTGACGGGTTCGGGCATAATTTCCAGCTCCCCCAGATTCTCAACAAGGCCGGGATCAAGCACTATGTCTTCGAACGGTGCGCCCCCGAGAAGATGCCGGTCTTCTGGTGGGAGGGCCTGGACGGATCGAGGCTATTGGCCTATGTGCCGCCGGGCTGGTATCTCGCCGATTTAAGGAGCGGGGTCAGAGACCTCCTTTATGAGGCATCCAAGAACACCCCGCTCAAGGACTTCATGCTGCTCTACGGAGAAGGGGATCATGGCGGAGGGCCGCGGGCCACCGACCTCGAAGCCATCAGGAAGTTCAAGGACGACAAGAACCATCCGCGGCTTGAATTCATAAGGCCGGAGGAGTACTTCCGGAGGCTCGAGAAATCCGGGATCGAGTTCCCGGTGGTCAAGCGGGAGCTGAACTATACATTCCCCGCCTGCTATACAACCCAGGCGCAGACAAAAAAATACAACCGCCGG
>DQHV01000030.1 GCA_003524335.1 Candidatus Aminicenantota bacterium
CGTGGACATGTTCAGCGACATGTTCGACGCCATCGACGAGGACCGCGAGCCGGTGGAAACGTTCCTTGACGGCTACATCGTTGACGCCATCATGGACGCATGTTACCGGTCGGCTAAAACGAAACGCTGGGAGCCGGTGAAACTCGAACGCTGGTACAGGGGTGTGAAAAAAGAGAAGGCGAAGGCGCCCAGGAAAATCGCCAAAGGCCGGTATTCCCTGATCAAAGAAGAGCGGATGCCGGACGGAACTTTCAAGCAACTGCTCCAGGACTGGAAGACCGGACACGTCGTCCAAAAGATCAAAAAAGCATAGGATATCAATCCGATCGAATCGATAAGAATACTCAAAGGAGGGAGCGGGCCATGGCCAAAATCAGTCGACGTCGCTTCTTGAAAGAGGCGGGAGCTGCTGCAGCGTCGCTCACGATCTTGCGGCCTGAGCTCATCCGGGGCGCTCAGGCCAACTCGAAGATCAAACTGGGGATCATCGGCTGCGGCGGCCGGGGCCTCTGGGTCACCGGCCTCTTCGCGGCCCACGGCGGTTACGAGATATTCGCCGGCTCGGACTACTTTGCCGACCGGGCGGAAGCCCTGGGCACCAAGTTCTCCGTGCCGCGGGAGCGGATCTTTTCCGGCCTCTCAGGCTACAAACGCCTCCTCGATTGCGGCGTCGAAGCCGTGGCCATCGAAACGCCCCCCTACTTTCATCCCGAGCAGGCGGCGGCCGCGGTGGCCAAGGGCATTCATGTATACTTAGCGAAGCCGCTGGCCGTGGACGTCCCCGGATGCCATCTCATCGCCGAATGCGGGAGGAAAGCGACNNGAGGCGCTCCGGCGCGTCCACGACGGCGCGATCGGCGAGCTGGTTTTCGGGGAAGCGACCTATCATGCAGAGAGCCCGTGGGAGGAGCATTACGAGGTGCTCAAGAGCAATCCGGACGATCCCGAACTCCGGCTTCGCGCTTGGGGTCTGGACCGCGCTCTCTCCGGCGACATCATCACCGAGCAGGAAATCCATACGCTCGACGTGGCCAACTGGATCATGCGGGAGCCTCCTCTCTGGGCCGTCGGGACCGGCGGGCTCAAGGCCCGGCCCAAAATCGGCACCTGCTGGGACCACTTCGTTGTCTATTATCAGTATCCCAATGATGTGGCCGTTGAGTTCAGCGGCCGCCAGTTCAAGGGCCACGGCACGGCCGAGGGAATCAAGAACCGGATGTTCGGGAGCAAGGGTATCCTGGAAACCGAATACGGTGGGCCGGTCGTCATCCGGGGAGAGAATTTCTTTAACGGAGGCCGAACGACCGAGATCTACGAGTCCGGAGCCGTCAGCAACATCGCCGCTTTCCACAAAAGCATCATGGACGGGGATTTTGCGAACCCGACCGTCGCGCCGAGCGTCCAGAGCAACCTGATCACTATTTTGGGGCGCAAGGCCGCCTTGGAAAAGCGCCGGGTGACCTGGGAGGAGCTCCTGAGGGACGAGGAACGGCTCAAACCGAACCTGGCGGGCCTCAAGGATTAGCTTCCGGCTTGCTCCTCCTGTGTTTCGTTGTCTTTGTCTCTTCCGATGACCAAGCATTCCCCCGTATCACAGATTAGTGAAGATTGACATACCGTATCAACGAGCGATATATTCTTTCCATGCGAAAATATGGTCTTCTTTTTTTATCTGTCTTCCTCGTCCTCACCGTTTCCCCCGCCCTTCATGCGGAAAAGCCCCTGCTTCCGGCAGCGGATNNGCCACCGCCGTCTGGCTGGTGGACAACACCTCGCTCACCTTCGACCAGATCGCCGACTTCTGCGGCCTGCACCCTCTCGAAGTCCGCGGCATCGCCGACGGCGCCGGGCTCGACTTCCAAACCATGTACGCCTTCCAGCTCATCGATGAAACCTGGGTCATGAGCGACGACCTCGGCCTCTCGAAGTGTACGTCCATCGCCGCTCGAAGAAGGGGCGATTCGCCCGCGCTCGTCGCTCAGACCTTGGATATCCCGACCTTTTATCACGGATTCCAGACGGTTCTGCGTATCGAAGGCAGCGCTGAGGAGCCGGGAGCTCTCATTTTTACCATCCCGGGAGTTGTGGCCATGAACGGCTTGAACGACCGTTCTATCGCTGTCTGCGTCAACGCCGTCACCCAGCTCGCCTACTCCGCCAAGGGCCTGCCCGTCGCCTTCGCTATCAGAGGAATCCTAAGGCAAGAAACTTACGAGGATGCCGTCCGGTTCCTCAAAGAGATCCAGCCGGCGGCTCCGCAGAACTATGTCATCGGCAGTCCGAAGCAAGCCGCCAGCTTCGAGCGCTCGGCCAGCCGGATGATTGAGTTCATCCCCTTTGAAGGCGCTGAATTCACCTACCACACGAACCATCCGATAATCAACGACGACCTCAACCCGAAGTTCATCGAGGGACTCAAGAAAAAAGGCCTGACACTGGAAGCCTACAAAGCCCGCTGCCCCCGGTTCAAGTTCCTGGGGGAAACCTTTAAGGACAACGCGGCGGATCTCGATGTGGCCGTCCTCAAACGAGTGTTTGCCGACCGCGACTCCGGAATCAATAATGCGGGAACATACGGGTGCACCATCATGGTCCTGGGCGATCACCCGGAGCTCCATATCGCGCCGGGACGGCCCGATACAGAGCCGTTTGAGGTACTGTCCTTCGGAAACCGGACACGTGTGTCGGCTCGCTCTCACGAATCTGAGCCAGACAAAACTCAGATCCGGTTCGGCGTCTGCGACTGGACCATTGAAAAGGCCGGAGACCCGGCGGCGCTGGCGACAGCCGCCAAGCTCGGCCTCGACGGTGTCCAGGTGAGCCTCAACCCAAAGGGAGAATCGCTGGCCCTTCTCGGCAAGGATTTGCAGCAAGCCTATCTGGCCGCGGTCAAAAAAACCGGCGCCGGGATCGCCTCGTTCTGCCTCGGCGAACTGAATAATGTGCCGCTCAAGAGCGATCCGCGCGCGGAACGCTGGGTGTCCGAGGGGATCGCGGTCGCCTCGGCCATGAAAGTGGGGATCATCCTTGTCCCGTTCTTCGGCAAGGGCGACCTCAAGAACGACCCGTCCGGAACAGAAGCGGTCATCGCCGCCCTCAAGCGCCTCACCCCCAGGGCCGAAAAGGCAGGCGTCATCCTCGCCCTCGAGTCCTGGCTGAGCGCGGAAGATAACCTCAAAATAATCTCCGCTGTCGGCTCCCCGGCTGTAGCGGTCTATTATGACGTCGGCAACTCCCAGGAAGCCGGGTTTGATATCGGCCGGGAAATCCGCCTCCTCGGCGGCCGCATCTCCCAGTTCCACGCCAAGGACTATAAGGACCTCTTCGGCCAGGGCTCGATTGATTTCAAGGCCGTGCGCGCCGCCATGCAGGATATCGGCTACAGCGGCTGGCTGGTGCTCGAAGAAGTCAAGCTCCCTTTGGGGCTCGAGAAGAGCATCCTCCAGGACCTTAAGTACCTGAAGCGGACCTTCCTTTCCGCAGAAATCCTCTAGCTTACGTCCTCACAGAACATACTTGAATAGTCTCAAGCCGGCGGGAATCTTGACGTTCTCTTTGTAGATTCTCCAGTAGTATTCGCGGGCCTCGCCGAGCATCTGGAACAGCGGATGCTTCACGTCCGGAGAATGGGTGGCGAGGATCTGCCCCTTATCATCGACCAGGATTAGCCTGGCGCAGCGGTTCAGGATCCCGGCCGTCCCGACGCTGCAAGCGACGACGAGCTCGTTTCTCTTGGCTTTTTCGATGAGCTCCCCGTAAGGCAGATGGCGTTCCTCGACGGACACACCCATCTCCCTCAGGATCGCCACGATCCCCTGGATAGTGACAGAAGGCAGGATCAGCGGGTTCTCGGGGATCTTGACGACCGCCCCGTTGCGCAGCCCGAACAGGCAGCACGACGAGTCCCACTCAGTGATATGCCGGTCGAGAAGACTACCCTGCGGGTTATCGTCCAGGAAGAGGGCGCAGGCCGCCTCCGGGCAGAACTTCCTCGCCTCGTCCACGGCCTTAACGCTCATCAGGTAATTGACACCCAGCTTGAGGCAGCCGGTCTTGTTGATCCCCACCGCGCGCACCAGGTGCGGGATGACGACGCCGCAGAACGGCTCTCCGAGGTAGCGGTCGTACCGGCAGGCCATAGCCCGGACTGCGGGCTGCGCCGGAAAGGTCACGCCGATCGACTGCTCCTCGTCGATGGTGAACGGCCGGAGATAGCCCTGCGCCCCGATCTCCGCCATTTCCTCCAGGAAACCGCGCATCGAAGGATCTTTGAGATAGAGATGGATGAAGACGTTCTCCAGCTCGTCGACAGTCGGCACCAGCTCCTGCTGCTCGCTGCTCAAGTTGAAGGCGATGCCTTTTTGGAACCGCTCGAGGTTCTGGTGANNGAAGACGACTTCAACCTTGCCTCCCGGGTCCTTATGACAGAAGAAGCGGATGCCTTCGAAGACCAGGAACAGCGCGTAATGGATGGACCGGGAGACGCCGAACACGCGGGAATCGGCCTCTACGATCTCGAACTGCTTCTCCAGGAGGCCGTACCTCATCTGCTGCGGGGCCCACTTCACCCCTTCAAATTTGGCCATTCGATGACTCCTTATGAAGGCATGGATCGAATGATATCAGACCCCTTTTTTTATCACAGTCCAAAGAGAAGCTCAANNGTCCACGGACTTCCTCATCCATACCGTTCGCCCTTTAGAAGGCGGCCTGGAACTGGACGGATATCGCCTGGTTGGTCGTCCCCTCACCTTCTTTGCGGTAAAGGGTGTAGTTAGCCATCAGCTTAGTTTTTTCCCAGAGGAACCAGTTGACTCCCAGGGTCAAGAGGTCGGTCCGGTCGGCGGATACGTCCCGGTCTTTATCGTAGGTGTCCCATTTGACGATGGCCTGAAGCTTCTTGGGAAGGACAAAATAACCGCCCTGGAGATACCAACCCGACTTGGAAGTGATGTCGTCTTTGGCCGAGATGAACTCACCCTTGAGAGAAAAGCTCCCTGGCATCCAGGAGGCCTCGAGCGCGACCCGGTCTCTGGTCAGGTCAGGCCCGGTCTGGACGGGATTGTTGCGGCCTTTATAAAAAGAGCCTCCAATGGCCAGGGATTCCAGGGGATGCAGGATCAGCCTGGCTCCCAGGTCTTTGGCCTTGTTTGTATCCAGCTTGTTGATCCCGGCGCCGTTGAAAACCCCGAGGTAATACTCGGCGATGGAATACCGGCCCATGAACATCGCGCCGATATCCCGCCCCTGGGAGCCGAGGTCCCGGCTCGGGGCCAGCGAATTGACCACCTGGGAACGCAGGATCGTGTCCATCTCCGAGTCGGAGGTGTTGTTTTCCAGGCTCACGGGAACATAATACTGGCCGATCCGCAGGCCGTAAGCGGGATTAAAGAGAAAGTCGACGTTGGCGTCAAGGAGAGCGGGGCTCTTGACGCCGTCGATCTGTATCCGGAAGCGGATATTCTTGAGCAATTCACCGCTCAGCGTGAGCCGGGCCCGGGGGATGGAGAATGAATCCGTCCCCTTGTCCCAATAGTTGTACAGAAACTGGGTATACCCGCTGAGCCGGAAAGAGCGGCTCGAAGTCACCGGCGGCGTTTCTTTATTGTCCTGGCCGGAGGCGACGCCGGACGCGAATAAAACCCCCAGAACGATCAGTCCGATTGCCCAAGAAACCGGCCTCCGCATTCTCGCCATCCCTGAATCCAACATCTTTTGCTCCTTTCCTATCGCCGGGAGGGCTTTCTTCTCTCCCCCCGGGATTACTTCCCCTGGTCCACAGCCAGGCCTCATATTCCCCTGAATAGTCGACTTTATCAATAGACTAAGTAAACTTATGGTATCGACCTCGCTTTGTCAAGTATTTTTTTATCCCTCTCAGCGGGCGATCACGCCCCGGATGATGACCGCCTTGACCCTCGTCGGAGAAAGCAGGGGATCGGCCTCGAAGATCGTCAGGTTGGCCACTTTTCCCTTTTCCAGGGATCCAAGATCGCCGGCCACACCGAAGATCTCGGCAGGGTTCACGGTCAGGGCGCGCAGCCCTTCTTCGCGCGGCAGGCCATTGGCGACGGCCATCTGGGCCTGACGGACGAGCCCGGCGGCGTCTTTAATCGAACCCGTTTGGAAGGCGATCTTGACCCCGGCCCGGAACAGGAGAGCGGCGTTTTCCGGGACCGCCCTCTGGGTCTCCACCGTCAGCCGGGCGGCCGCCTCCTCGGGTTTGAGGAGGACGGGTATCCTCTTGGCGGCCAGCGTGTCCTTGAGCCTGTGGGCATCGGCGCCTCCGTTGAGGATGATCTTGAGCCCGAATTCGTCGGCAATTCTCAAAATCGTCAAGATGTCATCAAGCCGGTTGGCGGTGACGAGGAAAGGGATCTCTCCCTTGAGCACGGGAACCAGAGCTTGGAGCTTGAGGTCGGCGGGCGGAGGCGTCGGTTTTTCTCCCTCCGGTTCCTTGCCCTCGGCTTTTTTCGCCTTGGATTCCCGGTCCTTTTTTTCATAGTCGCTTATCCGCTGGAGATAGTTCTGAACATCGATGAACGTCTGGCGGAGAAGGGCGGCTTCTCCCATTCGCGTTTGGGGCGTCTGGTCTTTGGAGCCGAACCTCATCTTCGGGGCTTCCCCCAGCGAGCTCTGCACGGCCACCGGGAACTTGATCGTCATCGCCGCCGCGTCATTTCCCCAAAGGCTCATCAGGCCGCATTGCCCCGCGATAAGGTTTCCCACGGCCGGAGCGACCAGGGCGGCCGTCACTCCCGCCTTTCTGGCCATCGGGATGAACAGGTTCTCCGGGTCGAAGCTGTCGATGATCCGCAGCTGGGGAGTCACGGGGGAAGTCTTCTCATCGGAATCGCCGCCGAGAGTACCGGGCTCCTCGGTGCCGAGGTTGGTGAAGGCATCGATAAGGCCCGGCATGATGAAACAGGATGTGGCGTCAATCACTTTGGCGCCGGTCGGGATGACGACGCCCTTTCCCACGGCAACGATCTTTCCATCCCGGATGAGCAGAACGCCGCCGTCGATCGTCCCCTTTGTTCCGGTGAAGAACCGGCCGCCCTTTACAGCAATGAGCGGATTCTCAGCCCCCGTCATGATCGGGATCGAGAGCCAGAAAATTAAGGCGGCCCCGATAATCCATCGAATCCGCATGTGGCTTCCCATGGCACCCTCCCGCCCCGGTCAGAGATTCTTCCCGAGATGCGCGCCTTCTTTCCTCACAAAAACCGGCTTCCCGTTGATGAAAACCGCTTCCGGGACAGAGCCGGTCTGGAAAGGATGGCCGCGGAGGATGAGGATGTCGGCGTCTTTCCCGGGCTCGAGCGACCCGATCCGGCTTTCCATCCCGGCTATCTTAGCGGCGTTGATCGTCACCGCCCGGAGCGCTTCTTCCTCGGGCAGTCCGTTCTTGAAGGCGAAAGCGGCGATCTCCAGCAGGTCCCCGCCCGCCTCCCCTGCTCCGGGGACATGCCAGGAGCCCTCGGATGGACGGAAGGCGACCGGGATCCCGGCCTTGGCCAGAAGAGCCGCGTTCTGCGGGTTGAATCCCCTGTCTTCGATGTTCCCGGCGCCCCGGAAGATATCCTCGAGGACGACGGCAATTCCCCTCTTCTTGAGCTCATCAACCACCTTGTAGGCGTCTGTGGCGCCGTCCAGGATCACCTTCAGCTTGAACTCGTCGGCCAGACGCAGGGCCGTCAGGATATCGTCCTTCCGCTCGCA
>DQHV01000141.1 GCA_003524335.1 Candidatus Aminicenantota bacterium
CAGAGGACGCTGGCCGCCAAGAGCCTGAAGCAGGGGCAGCTGGGCATCATCTTCGCGGCCTTCCTCAAGCTGACCATCCCGTTCATCATTATCATGCCGGGGATCATCTCCTACCAGCTCTACAAGAGCCAGCTCACGGCCCCCGGAGCAACGACGGACCAGGCCTACCCGCTCCTCATCCGCAACCTCGTCGGGCCCGGGCTGCGCGGTTTCATCCTGGCGGCCATCGCCGGCGCGGTCATCAGCACCCTGAGCTCGCTCTTGAATTCGGTGGCCACCCTTCTGACCATGGATGTCTACAAGCGCCATTTCAAGAGGGACGCCAGCGGCGAGTCGCTGGTCAGGATCGGGCGCTGGGCGACGCTGGTCTTTGTCCTGGCTGTCTGCCTGATCGCGCCCCAGCTCGGCAACCCCAAGTTCAAGGGGATTTTCAACTACATCCAGGAATTCCAGGGGTTCATCTCCCCCGGGATCCTGGCGGCGTTCGTCTTCGGCCTGTTCATCAAGCGGACGCCCGCTGCGGCCGGACTTGCCTCGCTTATCCTGACCGTCCCGGTTTACGGTGTTTTGATGTGGCTTTTCCCCGATGTCGCGTTCCTCAACCGCATCGCCATCAACTTCGTCTTCCTGATCGTCATCATGGCCGTCATCACGGTTTTCCGGCCGCTCAAGGAGCCGAAGGTCTTGCCGGTCAAGGCCGATTTCGACATGCGCTCAGCGCCGGCGCTGAAATGGCTCTGCGGTTTAGTGATCCTGCTAACGATTGCCCTCTACATCATTTTCTGGTGATCTAAACAAAGCGCTGCCAGCTAAAAAGGTGCAATAAAACGGTGCCTGGCAACTCAATACCGAAATACGGAATTTTGAATTAGGGAAATTAGTTCCCTGGCACCGAATTAGAGGAAAGGAGGAAGCAGAGATGTCGCGAAGATCGATTTCTGCAGTCGTTTTCTTGGCCATATTTACGTTCCTCGCGCTGTCGGCTCAGGCGGCCGAGAGCAACAGCTATCTTATTAAGGCCAAAAGAATATACACGGTCTCTCAGGGGACCATCGAAAACGGAATGATCCTTATCGACAAAGGAAAGATCGTCCAGGTAGGAAAGAATATTTCCGTCCCGAAAGGCGTGCCTGTCCTCGAGGCCGCGATCGTCATCCCTGGACTGATCGATGCCCACACCCATGTCGGCGTCTACAGCCTGCCGAACGTCGATGAGAACTCCGACGGCAACGAGATGACCAACCCGATAACACCCCAGGTCCGGGCCCTCGACTCCTTCAACTTCGATGACCCGGCCATCAAGGCGGGGCTGGCCGGCGGGGTCACAACGGTCATCTCCCGCCCCGGGAGCGGCAACGTCATCGGCGGCACCAGTGTCGCCGTCAAGTTGAAAAACGCCTCTCCCCAGGAGATGGTCCTGAAGGAGGTCTGCGATCTAAAGATGGCCATAGAAGGCAACCCGGTCGGAGTCTATGGCTCGAAAAACCAGATGCCCGGGACGCTGATGTCGGTTTACTTCTTGGCCCGTAAGGCATTTATAGAGGCCCAGGAATATATCAAGAGCTGGGAAACGTACGAGAAGGACAAGAAGGACGGGAAGGACGTCTCGCCCCCGAAGAGAGACCTGGGCAAGGAAGCCCTCGCCCTCGCCCTCAAGAGGGAGATCCCCGTCCACATCCACTGCGCCACGGCCTCGGAGATCGTGAGCTCGATCCGGCTGGCCGATGAGTTCAACCTGAGGCTCAGCCTGGGGCACTGTTATTGGGCCTACCTGATCCTCGACGAACTGGCCAAGCGCAAGGATGTCCACTACAACGTCGGGCCCCCGATGTTTTTCAACTACTTCGAGGATCCCCTCACCTTCAAGAATAATCCGGCCATCCTGAGCGAGGCCGGGCTCAAAGTCTCGCTCCAGACCGACGCCCTGGGCGGCGCCCAGCAGAACCTGCGGCATTTAGCCCTTCTCTGTGTTCGTTATGGGATGAAAGAAGACGATGCGCTCAAGTCGGTCACCTTGAACGGAGCTGAGGCAGTCGGCCTTGAGGCCCGGATCGGGAGCATCGCGCCGGGAAAAGACGCCGACCTTGTCTTCCTCGACGGCGAGCCGTTCGACATCCTGACTTCAGTGCAGCAGGTCCTGGTCGACGGACGCGTCGAATACCAGAAAGAAGCCGGCAAACGGCCGGTACTCGGGGAGCCTGCCGTAGCGGCGAAAACACGGTNNGAGCATCGGCAGGGATGTCACCGTTCCCGCCGGAGTACCGGTCCTCGACGCCCGGGAATTCACGGTGATGCCGGGGCTTATCTCGGCCCGTTCTTACCTGGGCATCACCTCAAACTGGCGNNACAGGGCGGTCATGGTCTTTGGAGTCGGAGCTTCGGCCAAGCGGCAGAACCAGATGCCGTCCACCCGCATGGGAATCGCCGCCTTGCTGCGAGAGACCCTGGTCAAAGGGCAGGAATATGGGAGTACGCTCGAGAAATATGAGAAAGACAAGAAGGGCAAGGAGCCGCAGCGCGATCTTTCCCTGGAAGCCCTGCTGCCCGTGTTGCGGGGTGAGATGCCCGTTCTCATCCACTGCGAGCGGAAGGACGATATCCTGA
>DQHV01000157.1:0-124 GCA_003524335.1 Candidatus Aminicenantota bacterium
CAGGGAAGACGACAAGTGGCGAATGGTTCAAGGATGTCGACTGGGAAAAAACGAAAGCCTATGCCCTGGGGCTCGGTGGGCTGTACATCAATCAAAAGGGACGGGAGGCGAACGGAATTGTCGC
>DQHV01000157.1:145-10852 GCA_003524335.1 Candidatus Aminicenantota bacterium
GGATCTCAGGCGCAAGCTCAACGGACTCAAGGACGAGGTCGCCGGGGACATCGCCATCACCGAGGCCTATGACCGCGACAAGGTCTATTCCGGGCCGTACGCTGGGAACGCGCCCGACCTTATCATCGGCTATAACCAGGGTTTTAGGGCCTCTTGGGACTCGGTGACAGGGAAGGTGGATTCTTCGGTCTTCGAGGACAATACCAAGGCCTGGAGNNTCTAGGCCTAAAGATAAGGGGAAGAAAAAATGAAACCGATGAATAGACGTGAGTTCTTGAAGCGCGGCCTGGCCGCGACATCTGTGCTCGCCGCCGGAGGCAACCTCCCTTCTCTGCTCCGGGGCTCGGGACGCCTGGCGACCCGGACCAAAGTGCTGGTCCTCGGGTTCGACGGCCTGGACCCCCGGCTTCTTGANNCTCCCGCCCCAGAGCCCGGTGGCCTGGTCGAATTTCAACACCGGCACCGACCCGGGAGGACACGGCATCTTTGACTTCATGCACCGCGACCCCCAGACCTACATCCCGACCTTCTCGGGTTCTCTCTCGACCGAGGCGAAAAAAACACTCAAGATCGGCAACCTGGTCCTTCCCTTGAGCGGCGGCGAAGTGAAGAACCTGATGCAGGGACAAACGTTCTGGCAGATCCTGGAAGAGCACGATATCCCGGCCACCATCTTCAAGATCCCCTCGAACTATCCGCCCGTACCCACGGAGCAGAGGACCATATCCGGCATGGGTACGCCCGACCTCAAGGGGAGCTACGGGATCTCGTGTTGCTTCACGACCGATCCCGACATCCCTAAAGGTGAGCTTTCGGGCGGCAGGGTTTATGAGGTTTTCGTTATCGGGAACCGGGTCGAGGCCAAGCTCCCCGGGCCCACCAACACATTCAAGAAGGACCGGCCGGAAGCCCTCATCGACTTCCAGGTGTACATCGACCCCAACAATGCCGTTGCCAAGGTCGTCCTCCCGGACCAGGAGTTCATCCTTAAAGAAAAGGAATGGAGCGGCTGGAAAAAAGTCCAATTCGGCCTCATGCCGACCCAGAGCGTAAGCGGCATCTGCATGTTCTATCTCAAGGAAATCCGGCCCCATTTCAAACTCTACGTCAGCCCCATCAATATCGACCCCGCTCATCCGGCGCAACCGATCTCAACCCCGGGAAGCTACGCCCAGGAACTGGAGCGGGTCTTCGGTTCCTTCTTTACCAAGGGCCTTCCGGCCGATACATCAGCCCTTGACAATGGCGTCCTCGACGAGGGTGAGTTCCTGGAGCAAGATGAGATGATCCTCCGGGAAGGCGAACGGATGTTCGATTTCGAGTTCGAGCGCTTCGACTCCGGCCTTCTCTTCTACTATGTTTCGAGCACCGACCAACGTCAGCACATGTTCTGGCGCCTGATGGACGAGAGGCATCCCGGATATGATCCCCAACTTGCCTCCCGCTATGGCAACGCAGTCGAGAACATCTACGTCGAAGCGGACCGCTTTCTCGACCGAGTCCTTCAAAAGATCGACAAGGACACCGTCCTCCTGGCCATGTCCGACCACGGGTTCAATCCCTTCCGCCGGGCCTTCAACCTCAACACCTGGCTTTTCGAAAACGGATACCATCGGCTGCGCAATCCCTGGAAGCAGGAAGCAGGGGATTTATTCGATAACACCGATTGGTCACGGACCAGGGCCTACGGGATCGGTCTCAACGGCCTCTATCTCAACCAAAGGGGCCGGGAGAGAGACGGCCTCGTCAACGCCGGGGCCGATAGCGAGAACCTCATCCGGGAGATCGCCGCCAAGCTCGAGCAAGTGGTCGACCCCAAGACCGGCGAGCGGGCCATCCTCCGGGCCTTTGTCTCCAAAGAAGTCTACCACGGCTCCCAGATCGAGCATGCGCCCGATATCATCTGCGGATTCAATTTGGGCTACCGCATCTCCTGGGATTCTCCGCTGGGCAAGTTTCCCAAGAACGTTTTCGAGGACAATAAGGAAAAATGGAGTGGAGATCACATGGGCGCTCCGGAAGTCATCCCTGGGGTCCTGGTCACCAACCGCAAGGTCCGGGCCGAGTCCCCGGCCCTGTATGACCTCACCGCCACGATCCTCGATATCTTCGGCATACCCAAAACCAAAGAAATGATCGGAGAAACCATATTTTGAGAGGAGGCCGAATGGGCAAAGCAAAGGTCAAGCTGAACAAAGAACTTCTGGAAAAGGTCAAGAAATTCGCCCAGATGGCGGGCTATTCCTCTCCGGAGGAGTTCATCACTCATTGCCTGGAGAGGGAGATCGCCAAGCTCGAGGAGTCAGACTCGGAAGAGGAGATCAAGAAGAAATTGAAGGGACTGGGATATATCTCCTGATGGGACTCATCAACACCATCCTGGGCAAGCTTTTCGACCTTCTGCTTCTGCCCTTCCTGTCTCTCAACCCATGGGCCGGAATGGCGTTCGTAGCCCTCCTGACCGGCCTGCTGATGCTCATCATCTATCGCTGGACATCGAATCAGTCCGGTATCCGCCGGGTCAAAGACAAGATCAAAGCCCACCTCCTTGAGCTTCGCCTGTTCAAGGACAACATGGGCGTCACGATGAGGGCCCAGGGCCAGATTCTGCGGTCCAACCTCCGCTATCTCGCCCTTAACCTCAGGCCGCTTGTGGTGATGATTGTTCCCCTCATCCTGATCCTGGCCCAGCTCAACCTTTGGTTCGGGTCAGAACCGCTGGCCGTAGGCCGGCCGGCCATCCTCAAAGTCAGGCTGCTGCCGGATGTCAATGTCTTGGGCACGGAATTCGCCCTGGAGTCACCGCCGGAGATCACCATCGAAACACCTCCACTCAGACTCGAAGAAGCGAGAGAGCTGGATTGGCGTCTCAGGCCTACGGCGGCCGGCACATTCGATCTCACTATCAGGGCGGGAGACAAGAGCTACATCAAGACAGTCGTCGTCGACGGGAGAGGGCTGGAAAAGGTCTCGGCTCTCAAGGTCAAGCGGAGCTTCCTTGATGAGGTGCTCTATCCGGGTGAAAAAGCTCTTCCCGGAGAGAGCCGGATCAAGGCGATAGAGATCGTCCATCCAGCCAAGAAACTCTCCCTCTTCGGCCTCAGACTCCATTGGCTCATCGCCTATCTCGGGCTCTCGATCATTTTCGGTTTTGCCCTGAAGAAGCCGTTCCGAGTCGAAATCTGATCCAGGAGGGAGGATTATCATGAAGATCGAACACTTTAAAATGGAGCGCATGCAGTCCACCTGGGAGAACGAGGTCGAGTATAACCTCTCCGAGAGCGGCGTGCATCCGCTCACTCTGCGCGAGTTTCTCAGCGGGGACGAGCTCCGGGAAATCCAGGACCTCGGGCTCGGCTATAGCCAGAGCAACGGCACTCCGGAGCTCCGCGAAAGGATCGCCGGGCTATATCCGGGAGCGAGCCCGGATCATGTCCTGGTCACGAACGGATCCTCGGAGGCCAATTACCTGCTTATGTGGAGCCTCATCGAACCCGGCGACGAAGTTATCTTCATGATGCCCAATTATATGCAGATGGGGGGGCTGGTGCGCGGTTTCGGCGCTGCGCTCAAGCCCTTATGGCTCAAAGAAAGCCTCGGCTGGGCTCCCGACCTCGACGAACTGCGAAAGCTGGTCACGCCGAAGACAAAGCTGATCATCGTCACCAACCCCAACAACCCGACCGGAGCCGTGCTCAGCGGGGCGGCCATGTCGGCTATCGTCGAGGTTGCCGCCCGGGCCGGCGCCTGGATCGTCGCCGACGAGATTTATCAGGGAGCAGAGCGGGTGGGCGAGCCGACTCCGAGTTTCTGGGCGACATACGAACGCACCCTCATCGTCAACGGCCTGTCCAAGGCCTACGGGTTGCCGGGAGTCCGGATGGGCTGGATTGTCGGACCCAAAGAATTCATCTTGAAGACCTGGTCCTACCACGACTACACGACCATCTCTCCGGGCGTGCTGAGCGACCGGATTGCCCGGATCGCCCTTTCTCCTGCCAACCGGGAAAAGATCCTGAAGAGGACACGAACGATCATCCAAAAAAACTATGCCCAGCTCGAGTCCTGGCTGAACAGGCGGGGCGGACTCTTCTCCTGTGTCCCTCCGCGGGCCGGGGCCATCGCTTTTGCACGCTATGCTCTTAAGGCCAATTCCACGGATTTCGTGACCCGTCTCATCAAAGAGAAAAGCACCCTGATCGTTCCCGGCGATCATTTCGAGATGGACCTTTATCTCCGCTTCGGGTTCGGCTCCGAACCGGAGTATCTGGCAAAAGGCCTGGCTCGAGTGGGAGAATTGTTCGACGAGCTTAAGAAAGCAGAACGCTAGGCAGACGGCCTTCCGGTAGAGCCGATTATTCGGCCAGCTCGACCTGGAATTTTTCGACCAGCCGGACCGGGTGGTAGGAGAGCTTGGCCTTCCGCAGTCCCTCCTCCCCCAGGTCTTGTTCCCGATTTATGAAAGGAACACCGCTCCAATACTCCTCGCAGAATTGCCGGTTGATCATGGCATAGAGGCCGGGTATTTCGGGGTTGGCCTTCTCGATGTGCACCACGGCCGTCTGCGCATTCAGAAGCTCTCCGAAGGTGAAGGCCTCGACCTTTTCCCCTATCAGAATGGCTGCACCCTCGACTTTTAGAGCTTGATAATCCGTCAGGCTCTGGCGGATGGCGGTCCATTCGTCCCGCAGGTTCATGTCCTCATCGCAGCGGCGCCATTCGCACCATCTTTCCTGAAACTCGGCGCAGAGCTCAAGGTTTTCCGGGCCGAGGGGCACGAACCGGAACCGGGTGCCATGATCCTGAAGAAAGCGGCTGATATGGTTGCGCTTGGCATGATACTTTGCGCCCTTAAGGGCGATAAGGTCGGAGGTCCGGTAAGCGTAATCGAAGTGCTCACGCTCCGGAATGACCTCGAGTTCCGGGGCGGCGCTGAGCTCCTGAATGAGGCGGGAATCGGCCCGTTCAATCCGGGGTCTTTGGACTCCCCTCTCCTCCCGCAGCCAGCCGAGCGCCAGGCGAGTGACCGCGAGCCGTGGTGAAGGGCCCACCGGCGGAAGCAGTGAAGGCTCGTCTCCCTCTTTTTCCTGGAGAAGAAGAAGCCATTGTCCCGCCGTCGACCACCGCGAGCGGTACAGAGAGCGCCAGATAAAAAGGTTTGTGAAAGTCAGCTCGGAGGTATCCGGTTGGTACCGCCAAAGGACCTCCCGGATGAACTCTCGGTCTTCCAGTCCGAGGGGCCGGAAGTCCGGGAAGGCCGCCATCAGGCGTCCGTTAGAATCCCGGCCAGAAGCTGAACTGGAAATACCAGCCTTTGTCCGGCCGGTCGAAGGGCTTGACATAGTTGACGCCCACGACCAGGTAGCCGAAAACGTTCACCCGGAGGCCGAGGCCGGCGCTGGAAACGCTGGTGCGCTCTCGGCCCGACAGAACCGGCTTGTTTTTTTCCGTCCAGGCCACCCCCCAATCATAAAAGAGGATCATGTCGATCGGAAAAACACCATAGTAGCCTTTCCCGATACCGAGGACTCCGAACAGGGGAAAACGAAGCTCGGCGTTGGCGACGAGCATCTTGGAGCCGAAGAGCCGGTTCGGGTCAAAGCCCGGGTCTCCCGGATTCTGAGTGTAGGAGAAAGAATTGTAGTCGTAGCCACGGACCAGGCTTTCATAGCCGATATAGAGCGGGTACATTCGCTCGTCCTCGGCGTCTCGTCCATAGCGGCCGTAGTGCAGGGCGCGGAAAGCAAGCGTGAAGGGCCTTACAGGTACATAATAGCGCCTGTAGTCGCCCATTATCGTGTACATGTTAAAGGCCCCCAGGGTGGGCGTGAGCTCGAGCATGTAGCTTTGACCCAGGATTGGCGCGGTCGCGCCAAAGAGAGCGCTGTCGTAGACCAGGGCGAGGGTCGTGTAGGCATAACTGATGCTCGGTGATGAGGGGAGCTTGGTGATATCGCGGTAGAGCGGGATCCCATCGAAGGTGTAGGCCTGGGTGATCCTCTCCGCATCGAAATCGATATACTGATAACCGGCATACATTTCGACCCTCTGGACCTGGCTGAGCGGGTAGGCCAGATAGCCCGAAAGCTGATAGTTGATCTGCCAGAATAAGATCTGGTCCTCGATATAGGCTTGCTGGTTTGGGTCGAAAGAGACCGAATAGCCTCCATAGACATAGGGAATGCGTCCGGCCACAGCGCCCCAGTTCCNNCAGGCGGTTCTTGGAGTTCTGGTAAGTGAGTATGCCGGTCAGATCCTTCAGCCGGCTCGAGCTCTGGACGATGGTCCCCACGGAATGATATCCCAGCATGTCCCCCCAGAAGAGTCCGACGCCTCCCCCCGTGTAGGTTCCAAACCGGTCCACTCCGACACCGATCTGGGGCGGGGCGACATAGTCGAGGGTGAGCTTGGGCTTGTACGAAGACTCGGGGAATTCCACCTGTTCGGGAAGCCCGAAGAGAGGGTTCCTCAGCAATCCGAGCAGGGCGCCCCCGGGCTGCTCGCGCGGGGGCAGGACGGACAGCAGTCTACCCCCAAACCTGGCGATGCTGGGGTTGCCCTGAATGGCCTCCGGCTTATCGATCAGGTAGATCGTATAGTAGCCGCCGTCATAGCCGGAGTAGGCCAGCTGGCCGGTTTTCTCAGCCACCGAGAGGGCCGGGCTAAGGTCGGTGATCCCGCTCACGCCGGTGTAAAGGTTGGTCACCTGGTAGAGCTTCTGGCTTTCCAGCTCGATCCGGTAGATGTCCGTCTTGCCGCTCTGGTCGGACAGGAAGACCAGGCTCTTGGAGTCCGGCGTCCACTGCGGATTGGTGTTCTTGGCCGCCGAAAAAGCGGGAACGCGCTCGATTTTTCCAGAGACAGGATCAACGAGCGCAAGTTCATAGTCGCCGATGCTCAACAGAGTCAGGTCCGTGGTGAACCGGTCCGTGACAAAGGCGATGGACCGTCCGTCGGGAGACCAGCTCGGGTGGAGATCGGCAAAAAAGTCATCGCTTAGTTGCTTCGAAGTTTTCGAGTTCAGGTCATAAATAAAGAGGTCCGATTTCCCCCCGGTCATCGCGGAGAAGGCGATGAACCGTCCGTCCGGAGACCAGGTGGGGCTGAAGATCTCGTCCAGGTTTTTAAACTCGACCTCCTCCACGATCTTCTCTTTGTCCAGGTCGAAGAAGGTCAAGACAGGTTCTCCCTTGGAGATAGCGCCAAAGACAAAGGTTTTTCCTCGGGGATCCCAGGCGCCGGCGGAGCGGATGAACTGGATGCTTTCAAACTCCGGGTCGACGGCCGTTTGGGTGATCTTCTTCTTGATTTTCCCGGTCTGGGCGTCGGCCAGATACAAGTCGATGGAGAAGAGATCCCGCGTGGATAGGAACATGATATACTTCCCGTCCGGGCTGATGACGGGCGAGACGTTGTATGGATTCTCCTCTTCCCCCTTCATCAGCATCCGGCTGGCCGGGTCGGAGAGCTGGGTTTGCGGCAGGACCTGCTCATAGGCTTTCTTGTAAGCCTCCTGCCAGTCCTTTCCTAATTGCTCGTAGGAAATGCCGAGGACTTTGGTCGCCACGGCTTCAAGGTCACCCACGCGGCCGACGCTCTTCATGAGTCGGGACACCGTCTCGTCTCCCCACCGGCCCGTGATATAGGACCACAGCGCCTGTCCATAGCGGTAGGGGAAGTACTTGTAGGGGTTGTCCATCTTTTTAAGCGCCGGGATAAAGTTCCTGCGGCTGGCATCCCGCATCCACATCGCCGTGTGGGGGTCAACCGATCCAATGGACAGGTACTCGGCCAGTCCCTCGATGAACCAAAGGGGAACCCGGGCCAGGGCGGGGTTCATCCCGCCGCCCGGACCGCCTTCCGAGGTCATGTCATACTGGAAGGCGTGGACGAGCTCGTGGCCGATCACGTGGTCGGTCTCGTAGGGCGAGGAGCCCACCGGCAGGATGATCCGTCGTTTCAAAGACTCGGTGACCCCTCCCGTTCCTTCGCCTATCAATCCGGAGAGGACGGTTGTCTGCTGGAAATGGGGGCTGCTCGAGTACAGGATCAGCGGCTGCCTGCCCTTGAGCTCGTGGCCGAGCATGCGCGATATCCGGGCGTACCATCGCTCGGCTAGGCGGGCCGATTCCTCGGCGACGCCCTTGAATTCCGGATAGTAATAGACATCAAAGTGCTTGGTCTTGATGATCCGGAAGTCGAACTTCTGGTATTGGACCTTGTTCCGGCCGAAATACTGCTGCGCTTCGAGCGCCGGGCTCAAGAGAAAAACGGCCAGGGCCGTTATAAACAGCCAAGTTGACAATCTCCAATTCTTGGACATCGTTCCCTCCATTCTTTACTCCCTAAACACCTCTCGATGGGGAGAAATATATACTATTTATATAAATTATATCATATTACTAGGAATTGGGCCATCAAAAGACCCTCTCCTGGGCGCATCCGGTAGGCCCTTCTTCGTCTTTCATCTTAGCACATTCAACAATTTTTTATAGCAAATTTCGTGCCATATCGATTGGCCTGGCTTGCCTGATGAGGAACGGTCGCCGACCGGCCTTAAGCCTAGCCTGTCCCTCCCCGAGGACAGATGTCGCCTCCCCGAACCGACTCCCGACCTCGGGGGTACCCATTATTTATCCAGGCGATTGAACCAGGCGATCTCAGCCAGCGTTTTCCGTTTCTTTTCGGAAGTCGGCCTCGCCTCGTGGTACCCCAGGGCCATCATGCTGACGATCTTGAATGGGCGCGGGATATGAAAGAACTTCCGGGTCCGGCGGGTGTTGAACCAGCCGATCCAGCACGTGCCCAGACCGAGCTCTTCCGCCTGGAGGGCGAGGTGCTCACCGGCGATGCCCACGTCGATGAGATAGAAGGAGATGTCCTGGATATGCTTCCCTATGTGGTTCGCCAGCAGGTCCGGCCGGGCAAGGATGACGATGAGCACCGGTGCTTTGGCGGCAAACCGGGAGAAAGAATAGATCCCGGAAAAAGCGGCAGCCGCGAATCGTTGCTTCACCTCCGGATCGTCGACCACCAGAAACCGCCAGGGCTGGACGTTCTCGGCCGAGGGCGCCAGCCGGGCGGCCTCCAGACAGGCCAGGACCTTTTCCCTCTCCACCGGTTTGTCGAGATAGCGACGCACGCTGCGGCGATTTCGGATGAGCTCCTGCAACGGGGTCGGTCGCATGTCCATTGTCCTCTCCCCCATCTCAATAGCATAAATCAGGCTGGCTGGAAAGTGCCTTGCCTCTGTTTCCGCGATTCCCCTCGTGTTGGAGTTTCAGTCCGTTTGGCTCGCTTCCCCATCAAGGCCGCCCCCTGCCCTTACTCTTTTCAGCCTTTTGGGTTAAAATAGGCTTCGTTGTGTCCCTGAAAATCCCGACGACGCTCCGGAATGGGAGGCCGCAATGATCAAACGAGCCTTGATTGGCATCCTTACCGCCTGTTTGCCAGTTGTGGCGGCTTCCGCCGCTCAGCCTGGCAAGGCCGGTGTTGGCCTGGTCCTTTTCGAGCCCTCAGGACTGACCGCGAAAGCCTGGTTGAGCCGGTCGGCAGCCTTGGCCGGAGGCATCGGCTGGTCGCCGGAAGAGAACCACTATCTTCATCTTCACGCCGATTTCCTTTTTTACCGCCACCGTCTGGCCGCCGACAGGAACCTGGACCTGGACTTCTACCTCGGCGTCGGAGGGAAGATCGTCTTCCGCGACTCCGACAACGCTTGGTTCCGTGTTCCGCTGGGAGTTGATTTTCTTCTCCGGAAGTCACCCCTCAATTTTTTCTTCGAGATCGTGCCCTCGTTCAACTTCTCCGACCTCAAATTATCGGGGGCGATCGGATTCCGCTACATTTTCGAGCGATAAAAAATGATTGCCCTCAGCGGGCTGTTTTGATATAGTCAGGAAACGCCCGGCCCGGGCGCTTAGAGAATGAAGAACGAGGAGGAGACAGAATGAAAAAGAAGGTCGCTGTCCTGTTCGCTTTGCTTCTGCTGGGTTTTGGCCTGTCGTCCTGTGCCAAGGCCACGGCTCCCAAGGCCGGATCGGCCAAGGCTACGGATATGCTTTCCCTTCTCCCCAGTGAGTCCAAGGGAGTGGTCGTCATCGACTTCCATCGGATCATGCAGACCGATGCCGCCGCCAAGGCGATCGCCGAGAGCGAGAACAAGGCCAAGTACGATGAGTTTATCCAGACGGCCGGGATCGACCCTCAGAAAGACATCTTTTATTTCGTCGGCGCCGTGTTGGGGGATTTTGGGCAGAAAGAGATGGACGGCGTCGGCTTGGTCAACCTGAGATACGAGAAGGAAAAACTTCTGGCGCTGCTCCAGAAAGAGCGGGGCGAGATGACCACCGAGGAGTACAACGGGTTCACTGTTTATAAGGCCGCTGCGAGCGAAGACAAGAAACCGGTGAGCGGCGTTTTCCTGGACGAATCCAACATTCTGTTCGGCACCGACTCCGCCGTCAAAAAAGTCATCGATGTCCACCAGAAGAAGGCCGAATCCCTGGCCCAAGTCCCCGACATGGCCGCTTTCATGAGCCGGGTCGACATGTCCGGCATCGCCTGGAGCGCCGTGTCCTATTCCCCTGAACAGGCCAAGATGATCGCCGACTCCAATCCTCTGCTCAAGGCCATCGAAGGATTCAAGGGCGTGATCACGGCCATCGACGACAGGGACTCGACGTTGGTCGTCGATCTGCGGACCCT
>DQHV01000329.1 GCA_003524335.1 Candidatus Aminicenantota bacterium
ACTTGATTTCGGGGATTTTCATGAGTTCCCAAAAGATAAAACCGGATGATCCTGTCTTCGGCACCATGGCCCTTTCCACGCCCTGGAGGGAGGTTACTCATCTGCCCCATTGGGTCAGGGCTGAATGGTTTGATGATTTTTTTGTTTTTTTGAATGATCTGCTTGATGATGGGCGGTTTGAAAGCGGGGTCACGGAAAGCCCTTCGCCCAACGGCCGAACGGACATAGGATCTCTTGGACTCATGGCCGAGATTGGACCGGGTGAGGCTGTCGAACTGCCGTTTTTCCTGACCGGGCATTTCCCCAATTTCCTCAACAATTTTGACAGGCGCGAAGAGATGAGGGGCCGAATCTATAAAAACCACTATACCCTCAAGTTTGCCGACGCCTGGGGAGCTGCACAATATCTTGCTCAAAACCTCGGGAGGCTCGAGACCGAAACACGAAAGTTCATCGATATATTTTTCAACCAAACGCTCCCACCGTATGTTTTGGAGGCCGTATCAAGCCAAGCTTCTATCATCCGTACTCCGACCTGTTTCTGGCTTGAAGACGGCAATTTTTTCGGATTCGAAGGATGCAACGTGACCACCGGTTGCTGCCCGCTTAACTGTACCCATGTCTGGAACTATGCCCAATCCATGGCGCATCTTTTCCCCAGTTTAGAAAGAAACATGCGCGTTACGGATTTCCTGAACAACGTCAAACCCGACGGAGAGATGGCCTTCCGGACGACACTCCCTCTTGGCAGCGGCAAGTATTGGAGGGACTATCCCAATCCCGCAGCCGACGGCCAGTTTGGAACGATTATCCGGCTTTATCGAGACTGGCAGATCTCTGGGGATGACCGTTTTTTAGCGCTGCTCTGGCCCAATGCCAAGAAATCCCTCGAATACGCTTGGAAGGTGTGGGACAAGGATAAAGAGGGAATCTTGGAAGGGCGGCAGCACAACACCTTCGATATCGAGTTTTATGGCCTAAGCAGCATGACAGGATCGCTTTATTTGGGTGCACTGCTGGCTGGAGCCGAGATGGCCGCTGCTGTCGGTGACCATCGGTCTGCCGCCGACTACCGGAATGTCTTTGAAAAGGGAGCAAAAAAACTGGACGATCTCACCTGGAACGGAGAGTATTATGAACAGAGNNGAGATATGACAAAGCGCATCAGCATAAGTACCAGTACGGAACAGGATGTGTTTCGGATCAGCTCTTAGGCCAGTGGCTCGCCCAAGTTTCGGGTTTGGGCCGGTTTCTACCTGAGGATCATGTGAGGAGTGCTTTGGATTCAATATTTAAGTATAACTTCAGGAATCACTTCCGCGAGGATTACCACGGCATGCGGACTTTCGCTTTGGGAGATGAAAAAGGTTTGGTCAATTGTTCCTGGCCCAAAGGCGATGAACCCACCATTCCATTTGTTTATGCCTATGAGGTCTGGACCGGCACTGAATACCAGGTGGCTTCTCATTTGATCTACGAAAACAGAGTCAATGAGGGCCTGACCATGGTCAAGGCCGTCCGCGACAGACACGACGGCTGGAAGAGGAATCCCTGGAACGAAGAGGAAAGCGGCAATCATTACGCCCGGGCCATGTCGTCCTGGGCGTTTCTGCTGGCCCTGACTGGGTTCGAATACTCCGGTCCGGAGGGGAAAATAGGATTTAGTCCCAAGCTTTTCCAGGAGGATTTCCGTTGTTTCTGGAGCGCAGGGACGGGCTGGGGAAGCTACACTCAGCGGCTCCGAGGCGAGGCTGAAGACCGCATCATCCTCGAATTGGCCGGCGGCCGGCTCGCGCTCAAGACGTTTATTTTCAGGCTCCCCCCCTGTTTGCAGGGACAAAAGATATCGTCTCTCAGGAGGTTGGACAGCGGACGCTCCGGGGCTTTATCGTTTCGGCAGGAGGAAAATACCATCCGGATCCAGTGGGACCGACCGATCGAATTGATTGCGCCTGAACGGCTGGCACTGAAAGTGGAATTCTAGCTTTTCGAGAACGGGACACCTTGCCGGCGCTCGGCCGGACTGAAGGGGGTCAGCGCCGGACCCTGACAATGATGTGCGGATCTTCCTTGTCCGGATCGGGATAAAAGGCTCCGTTCCCGAACTCGTCGATCACCTCGAAAAAGTAGATCAGGTCGAACTCCGTGATCAGAGCTTCCCCCGGGATTACAGCCGCGTAATAATTTTTCCCGTCCGGTTCCATCTCCAGAATTGAATACTCCATCGTCTGACGGGTGGGCCGGTAATAGAGGAGGACTTTTTCGACCCGGGACTCGTCGGAGACNNTATCGAATCGGCCGCCTCGATATAATAATAAAGGTCTCCCTCCCGGACGGAAACGCCCGGAACGGAAGCGGAGTAGATAAACTCGTCGGCCTTCTCCATGGCCAGCGAACGGTAAGAAGCCCCTCCGTCCGGTGAATAATAGAGAGTCACCCGTTCGACAGCCCCGGGCGGCTCGACGGTCGAGGTTGTTCCCCGGGCGATGGACAAGCTGGCCTTTTCCTCCTCGATGATGAGCGAGGGCAAAGTGACCGTGGCCCGGATCACGAGGTCCTGGCCCGGCGTCGCGTTAACGATTGGGAGATGGGCGATGTGGGGCTCAACCCTGGCGAAGGTCAGGCCGTTCAGGATATAGTCCGCTCCCGGCGCCGCACTGAGCTTCAGAAGGAAGTTGCTGTAGCGGCTGCCGACCATGTTGAAATTGAACCGCTTGACGACTGTCTCGCCCTTTTTCACGACCAGGTTTTTGAGAATCGGGCGCTCCCCGAAACGTTCGATCACCGAGATGTTCATCGGGCCGTGGTCAGCTGGCTCCGGGCTCCTGTCGGTGAGGATCAGAGTCGCCTGGTAGTGACCCTCCGGCAGGTCGACCCGGAAGACCGTGGTTTCGGTTCCAAAGACGAAGTCAGACAACAAGGCTTGAGAGGGGAGATCCAGATTCCGGATATTGGACGCCCTCCAGGCCGTGTGGGCGATTTTGGGATGCTGTTTCGCGCCGGGGCTCGCCTCCGTATTCCAGCCGAATCCCTGCTGGGGGTTGTAGAAACTCTGGGGAAAAACTCCCTGGAAGCGGTGTTCGATCGAGTAATAATTGGTGTANNGGTCGTCCTCGACGAAGACGACGTTATCCTTCCAATGGCCGAAGCTTCCCGGCCCCATCACGAGATGCGGGAAATATATTTGCTCGGCCTCTTCGGCAAGGTCTTTCCAGATCCCCAGCGCGTTTTCGGCATGGACAACGGCTTGATTGAGAAGGAAGAGATCTCCCGTCTCGTAAAAAAGGCCCAACTTATAGGTGGCCCTTATTTTCTGGGCGAAGAAGCGGGCCATGCCCGACAGGATCCGAAAATCTTTTTCGGTGGCCCAATATTCCTTTTTGTTTTCGATCGTTGCGGAATCAGCCTGTTGGAGCTGCCGTTGGATCTCGTCGGCCGCGGCTTCCAGGCGGAGGGCCATATCCTCGGATGTTTTCTTTCCCGAAGGCCGGCCTTCGACGATGTTCCGGACGAACTCCATGAAGCTGGTAATCCGGTAAGGATCATAACTGCCGTAGTGAAGATAAAAATTGATCAGGCCTCCCGAGTCCTTCTCGGCCCAGGTGTACATGTTATAGTCCGGCGTCGCCGTCCCCATGATCAGCGGGAGAACCCGGCTGGCGGACTTATAGGCCTCAGCCACGGCGGGAGCGGCTTTCTCCCCGAACCGGGCGCGGAGCTCCCGCATCCAGACCTCGTCGCTTTCCGATGGGTTGTAGGTCAACCGGCCGAAAAGCGTGTAGGTGCTCCAGTAACGCTCGAACTCCCAGCGATAGTGCTCCCGGTCTTTGTCCCGGAAGATCCTCCAGTTGCCGGGAGGATTGCCGTATCCTTTCTGGGAAAGGGGAGCGCAGATCTCAAAACCGCTGGCGTCCTGGAAAAGGGTGGTCGGGGCAAAGCGGCGCACGTAATCAGGATCGCCCCACAGAAGAAGCCGGTGGGAACCCAGGCTCCAGACCTGGTAAAGATTCTCGTACTTTTGGGGGTACTTGAGCCAGTCTCCGTAGCTGTAGGTCCACATGATCCGGGTCGGGTGGTAGGGGAAAACCATGTGTTCGCCCCAGTATTTGTGACTGACCCGAGTGGACAGGCCCATGTCGAGGGCAGCCTGCAGGGTTTCCCTCAGCAACCCGACGTTCCNNCGCCCGCAGTCCTTGATAGCCTTGAAAACGGCGGTTTTGTAGAACTCCGTCTGCTCGTCGTAATCGATCCCCGATTCGTGATTGATTCTCAGCTGGACGGTCTGGATGTCCGGGCATTCCCGGAGAAGGTTGAGCAGGGCATGGTAAGTATAGCTGTGCATGTTCTTCCGGGTCAGTCCCGTGACCATGCTTTCCTGTCGGGAACCCTGGTTCTTTCCCTCCCAGGCGATCTGCTGCCAGATGCTGAGGGTGAATTCCAGCCCCCTCTGTCTGGCCAGGGAACTGATGAAACGGAGCATCTCGAGGTTTCGGGTGCGCTGTTCTTCGGTCAATCCCTCGGCCTTCACCTCGGGGTGTTCCTCGACCTTGACATGGAAGGCGTAGAGAGGGGAAAGATAGAGAGTCTGGTGGGAAAAGATCAGGTTGAAGGTGTTCCAGNNGAGTAATACCAGTCCTTTTCGCAGTCCTCACTGTGAAGAAGGACGGCCAGGCTGCGGACCGGAACAAGGGGGCTTTCCTTGACTTCCCGGACGGACACAAACCAGCCGGCGGGGGAGGGGGACGTCCGGACCTGCTCGGCGATCTCCAAGAGGGCGTACATCA
>DQHV01000039.1 GCA_003524335.1 Candidatus Aminicenantota bacterium
CCGGACAAACTCCATCGCCCCGACGGCGCAGGAAAACGTGCATCCGCCCATCATGATCGGGAAAGCCACCCGGGGGTCGATGCCGAGGGCATAAACCGTGGCCATGGTTGGGGCGTAGGAGCCGATGCCGATGTTGTTCAGAGCGCCATAGATGAACACGGCGGCCGCGGCGATGGCCAGCTTTATTCCGGGCAGTCCGGTCAGGTTCCCGCCCGAAGGAATGAGCTGGAGCTTGCCGGCCAGGATGAAGGCGGCCGCGCAGAGAAGCCCGACGGCGATCCCGATCCTGATCCGGCTCACGGGCAGCTTCACCACGATCCTCGGCGTAAGGTACGAGCCGGTCGTCTGGGCGATGATCAGGACGACAAGAGTGAGAACATCGACCTTAATGACCGTTATGTAGGCCAGGGCCATGAAGGCAACGGGGATGACGCAGGCGGCATTCAACGTCCCGGGAATTTTCTTGTCCTCTACGGTCTTGGTCAGGCGGAAGGCCACCGTGTTGAAGGCAAAGTCGGAGACTCCGAAGGTGCTCAAGAACTGGGAGACGATCCCCAGAGCCGCGAAAAGGATGTTCGANNACCTTGATCACGCCGCCGATTGTACAAAATCTCGCCGGGAAGATAAAGCCAGGAAGATGCCCTTTCCTTGACTTTTCGGCCTGACTGAAGTACTTTTGGTCTGTCAAACCGAATACTCGCCCGTTGATCGAGGATAAAACCTCGAAGGAGGCTCAGATGTTTCTGTTTGGACCGATCGGACCGCCCGAGCTCCTGCTCATCCTGCTCATCATCATCATCATCTTCGGCGCCCGCCGCCTGCCCGAGCTCGGGAAAGGACTGGGCGAAGGCATCCGCAATTTCAGGAAAGCCTTCGGCGGCAAGGAGCCACAGGAAAAAAAGTCCGAACCTGAAGAGACCCATCCTCCCGACAAAAAATAATGCGCCGGACGCTGGAAAAGCTCGCCCAGGAGCGCCAGGAGAAAGAACAGGAACTCGCCCGCCGGCTTGACGAAATAAGGCAGAAGGGAAAGAAGGATCTCGTCGCCTCGTTCGAGGATCTCATCCGCCAGATCATCGCCCTCGTCGATGCCAAGGACAAAGAGTGGGACGCCCTCGGGAGCAACCATGTCGGCCTGATCTTCAAGAGCCTGGAATGGCGGGTCGACAAGCTCGCTGCGGAGTCCGAGGACGCGAAGCTCCTGATGAAAAAGTTCCTCCTGCTCAGGGAAAAGCTCGACCGCCTTTTGGCCGCGCTGGAAGAGAAAAAGCTCCCTCAGCCGGAGGAAGTTCGGGCGCTCCTCGTGCCCCTCGAGGATTGGCGGTATACCGCGTTCGAGAACCGTTTCCGGGGACGCGATGACGAAGTCAAGAAACAGCTCCGCGATTATGTTCCATACTTCCCCAAGGGCGGGATGGTCCTCGACCTGGGCTGCGGCCGGGGTGAATTCCTCGAGCTCCTGGGCGAGGGAGGTATTGAGGCCGCCGGCGTCGACAGCAACGCCCAGATGGTCGATATCTGCCTGGACAAAGGCCTGCGCTGCGAAAAGGGCGACCTGCTGGAGAGTCTCGCCGACCGGCCCGACGGCGCGCTGGGAGGCATTTTTTCCTCCCAGGTGATCGAACATCTTCCGCCTGCTTACCTCAAAAAGCTGATCGAGATGTGCCGCCGCAAGCTCGCTCCGGGCGGCACTCTCGTCCTCGAGACCGTCAACCCGCTTTCGGTCTTCGCCCTCGTCCAGGTCTATTATCTCGATCTCTCCCACCGCAACCCTATCCATCCACAGGCCCTGAAGTTCATGCTGGAGGCGGCGGGGTTCGAGGACGTTGAGATCAAGTACTCCTCTCCGCTCGAAAGCGAGAAGCTCCAGCCTCTGCCTGGGGCCGACGAACGCACCGCCGTCCTCAACCGGAACATCGACAGCCTCAACGAGCTCCTTTTCGGACCCGTCAATTACGCCGCCGTCGCCAGGAGAAGATAGAGATGCCCCTGTATGCCGGGTTCGACCTCGGAGGGACTCAACTAAAATACGGGCTCCTCGACGAGCGCCTCGACGTGGTCTTCAAGAGCAAGGCGCCGACCCCGCCTACGATGACCGGGCTCCTGGAGCTCTTCAGCAAGCTCTGGGAAGAGCTGAAGAAAAAAGAGCGGCGGACTGTCAAGGCCCTCGGTTTCGGCATCCCGGGGATCTTCAGCCTCAAGGAACAGAAGATCTACCAGTCGCCGAATTATTCCGACCTCGACGGGTTCGACCTGCGTCCGGCCATCGCCCGCTTCATCAAGGTCCCCTTCTGGATCGACAACGACGCCAACATCGCTGCCTACGGAGAATACCGCTGCGGCGCGGGCAAGGGCGTCCGCCACCTTCTGCTGCTTACCCTCGGCACGGGAGTGGGTTCGGGGATCATCATCGACGGCGAGCTCCTGCACGGGTCGTGCGGGTTCGCCGCCGAGATGGGGCATATCGTCGTCAACCCGGACGGCGAACGATGTAACTGCGGGTCACACGGCTGTCTGGAGACCGAAGCGGCGGCCGGACCCATCGTCCGTAACTACCGCGGGCTCACGCGGTCAGAAGAGTCATTGACGGCGGAAGAGGTCGCAAAAAGGGCCAAGAAGGGGGATACCGCGGCTCAGAAGAGCTTTGAAAGGGCCGGATACTACCTCGGCATCGGGTTGGGCATCGCTATCAACCTCCTGAACCCGGAGATGATCCTGATCGGCGGCGGAGTCATGGACAGCGGCGACCTGATCCTCCCCCATGCCCTGGCCGAGGCCGGCCGCCGGTCCTACAAGGCGTCGTTCTCCTGCTGCTCGATCGAAAGGGCCAGCCTGGGCAACGATGCCGGCCTGATGGGCGCGGCCGCCTTGGCCAGGGACCAACTGGCCCGGAAAAGGGGCTGACGCATCCCCCTCGCCCTCAACATCGGGGACGTTCCCCCAGGTTCTACGCTTTGGACCTGCAATGGAGAAGGCAGGAATGGAAGTGGAAGGATGGTACCTGGGGGAACGTCCCCGGTTGACGATATGGCACGGGATTTGCATAATATGCAATAGCCCTGTGGATAAACCTCGGACCCCATAAGGAGGGCAAAATGATATCCCGTCCATTGAGACCTTTGCTGACCTTGTTCCTGGTCTTTGCCCTCCTCTCTCCGGCGTACGCCCAGAGACAGACGGGGGCGATCTCGGGCCGGATCCTGGATAAAGAAGGCAAACCCCTGCCGGGTGCCACGGTGAGCATCTCCGGTCCAGCGCTCATGGGCATCAGCAGCTACGTGACCTCGGACACCGGACACTTCCGGTTCGCCGCCCTGAAGCCCGGGGAATACGAACTCCGGGCCGAGATGCCGGGGTTCAAGTCCTACGTTTTTCAATCCGTCCTCGTCACGGTGGGGAGGACAACCGAGCTCATGGTCCGGCTCGAAGAGGCCCCCACCGAGGAAGAAGTAACGCTCACGACGGCATCCCCTGTGGTCGACGTCGAATCCTCCAAGGTCAGCGTCAACTACAGCGCCCGGTTTCTGGCCAGCATACCGATGAACCGCGACCTCTACGATATTCAGAATTCCATCCCCGGCGCCGTCACTGAAGGCGTGGACTATCGCCGGACATCGTCCATTCTGGGAGGCACGGTCCGCAGTCAGCTCTATGCGCTCGACGGCCTGCCGCTCAACGACCCGGCGACCTCCTTCTCCCTGGTCAACATCAACGTCGATGTCTATGAGGAAATCGAGTTCGAACTCGGCGCCCACCCGGCTGAGGTTGGCCAGACCGATTCAACCTACATCAACATCGTCTCCAAGAGCGGCGGCAACACCTTCGCCGGCGGAGCCACCGCCTATCTCACGGGAAATGGCCTGAGCACCGACTTGATCCCAAAGAGCGACACGGCCGCCTATCAAGTGGACCCACCCGGTCAATTCGCTAACTACAGCGACATTTCAGCAAACATCGGGGGGCCGGTCCTCACGGACCGGGCCTGGTTTTACCTGAACGGCCGCTGGAACACCTGGAAGCAGACCACCTCCGTCAACCCGGAGGTCCGGATGGAAAACCTGGGCTTCCGGGGCGTCGACTATGCCCACTATGACTATGAGCACGATGAATTGTTCGGGTTCGCCAAGCTCACCGTCCAGGTTGACAAGACGATCCGATATATGGGGATGTTCCACTACAATAACATCTATGAACCCGTCTACCAGAACAGCGGCGGAGCCAACATCTCCTACCCGACGACCGAAATCTGGAACCACGAAAATACCTTCACGACCACCCACCAGGTTAATTGGTCCCTGGACCAGAATACCTTCGTCGACATCCGCGGCACCTTGATCCAGCGGAACTTCCCGATCCGCTCGCGAACTCAAGACCAGCCCACTTATTACGACTACCGGCAGGATATCTTCTGGGGGTCGTCCGCCTATAACGACGACCATCTCCGCAAGAAAATAATGGCCTCGGCGTCGGTCACCCGGTTCCAGGACGACCTCCTGACCGCCAGCCACGAGTTCAAAGCGGGGGGGGAGTTCGAACAGTCGGAAGAGCACCAGGACTGGTACAGGAGCAACCCATACTATTCCTACTGGGAGGACTATGCCGCCGGAAATCCCTACTATTATTCCACTGCCTTAAAGCAGGGACGGCTGCGCATCTACAATTGCCCTCCTATCGCCGGCGTCTGGGACATCCAGGACCACATCCGGCGGTTCTCCGGATACGTCCAGGACAACGTGACCAAGGGCCGGCTTTCCCTGAACCTCGGCCTGCGCCTCGATTACTCTTACCAATACCAGCCCCGGCAGGCCCGTCCGGAGCTGCGCTACTCCTCCGGCCCCCCGCAGATCAACCCGGCCGTAACGGACGCCAATGCCCTGCTCGTCGCGCTCATCGGCCAGTGGCACGACGAAATCGGGCCGGTCTCCCCGTTCGACAAGCTCATCACATCCATTAAAGACGTCGTCAAGTTCTTCACTCTATCACCCCGGGTCGGTTTGGTGTACGACCTCTTCGGCCAGGGCAAGACGGCCCTGAAGATGTCCTTCAGCCGCTACTACGAGCCCGTCTGGGTGGCCAAGTACAACGCCGGTCAGATCTTCAGTCCCGGCTCCATCGACTATTATTGGAACGACCTCGACGGGAACAAACTGATGGACCTGCCGCCGACCGATTCCTATGTCATTCAATCCTATCCTAAACAGGACCCGGCCTATTCCTATTATGCCGACGACCTTAAGGCGCCCTATGTGACCGAATTCCTGGCCGGTGTCGAACAGGAGCTCTTCCGGGATTTCAAGCTCGGCCTCCAGTTTATCTGGAAGCAGAGCAAGGATATCGTCGAGGACGTCGATGTCAACAACGGTTATGATCCCGACGCCGAGGATGAGAAAGGCCCCATCTGGATTCCCCTCGAGTTTGAAGACCCCGGCTGGGACGGAAATTGGGGAACCTCCGACGACCAGAAACTTACCGCTTACGGGCTCCGCGCCGACCGGCCGGTCCCCACCTGGATGGGCTTGAACCCGCCCGAGGCCGAGAGAAAATACTGGGCCCTGGCTCTGACCTTCGACAAGCGGATGTCCAACAACTGGCAGCTCAAGGGGTCCATCCTCTACGGCTCCTTCAAGGGTAATGTCGAAGCGACCTACAACCCGACCGAGGGCGAGAGCGCGATCTTCAACAGCCCGAACACCCTGGTCAATGCCTACGGCCCTCTCTTCTTCGACCGGCCGCTGCAGATCAAGGTCATGGGGACCTACATCCTTCCCTGGAATATAGTCTTCAGCGCCTATATGCAGCATTATTCGGGCATCCCCTGGGGACGGACAATCTCGCGGGTCTATTTCCCGGCTGGCTTTCCGGCCGTCCAGCAGACCTATGTCTCCCTGAACGCCGAATCACCGGGGTCGCAGCGGAGAGTTCCCTACACTAACTTCGACGTGCGCATAGAAAAGGGATTCCCGCTCAGGGGCCGGTCCAAGCTGGACTTTTATGTCGACATCTTCAATGTCGGCGGCCGCAGCGGCGTCGTCGTGGACAATGACCCGTCGCCTCGGCTGCGCTTCGACCAGATTCCTCCAGGATACGAAGCCTCATCAACGTACGGCGATGTCCTGAGCGTCTACGGTGTCCGGTCCTTCCGGATCGGAGTCCGGTGGAGCTTCTGAGCTAGAGGCTGAACTCGACCTTCTTGCGGATCTCTTCGCCGACCTTCTTGTTCTTGAGAAGGACCAGGAGGGTGTTCTTCCCGCGGCTCAGCGTCTCGGCGTCTTTTTCGATCAGGACAGGGATGGCAATCTCGTACTTGCTCGTCATCTTCTGCTTCAGCTCCTCGGGCATCAAAACCAGGTCATGGCTGGTGGTATTTTCCCAGCGGAGGACGTTCTGGCTGTCCTTGAGTTCCAGCCGAATCTCGAAAGTGGTCGCGAACTTACCCCCCTCAAAGCTCAGCCAGATGGAGGTGTAGGGGATCGAGATATCTACGAATGCCTCCAGTCTCGCCTCCTCTGTCTTCTTCCTTCTCAAAGTGACGTCGAAATCGAAGGACGGTTTCCCCTGGGCCGGCAGGAAGGGCTTCGGGGCGCTTTCCCTGGCCAGGCTCAACTCGGATATCGGGCTCAGGTCGAACGTTTCCAGCATGAAGGTCCCGGTGCATCCCCGGTCCAGGAAGACGACCGGGAAATCCCGGTAGTACCACAACTCCTGGCAGCGGCCGCGGGGATCGCCGGCCGGTGTCGTCGCCTGCCGCTGGGTCGGGGGCCCGAACAGGATATAGATCCTGCCTCTGTCGGTGAGCCAGCCGGGCCGTCCTTCGCCGAAAAAGAGTTCGTTGGCCTTGGCGATGCGCCCGAGATACTCGTCCTTGAACTCGTTCTCGGGGGTGGAGGGGTCGGGGTCCCGGCCTTTCCAGAATTCCTCGATGAACTGGGGCTTCTCGGGGTCGGGGCGGACCAGGAAGGCCTTGCGTTCGGCGGAGGTGATGATGTAGCGAACCTCGGACAGGAATTGCTCGTCTTCCGGTTTGAGCTTCTTCTGGCCGTAGCCGGCCCCAAGAACCGAGGCCGCCAGGGCGAACCAGAGGAACTTCCGACAGGTTGAATGGAGCCGGTTCATTTGTTGCTTCTTCCGGGTTCAACGCCGGCGCTCTTTCCAAGATGCCAAATGCGGAAGGAGGGACTCGAACCCTCACGGCCTTACGGCCATAAACTCCTGAGGCTTACGCGTCTGCCAATTCCGCCACTTCCGCAGAAGCGCCCTCTATTATAACCGTCTCGGCGGAAGCGGTCAAACCAGGGAGCTTCTAAAATTCCCCCCTTTGGAAAAGGGGGGCATGGGGGGATTGTAAAAAACGAACACGGAAAGAACGGAAATGGAGTTGTTTATTATTTATAAAATCTCCCCTGACCCCTCTT
>DQHV01000055.1 GCA_003524335.1 Candidatus Aminicenantota bacterium
ACGGGTCGCCCACGGTGTCGCCGATCACTGCCGCCTTGTGGGCGTCGGACCCCTTGCCTCCATATAGGCCGTCCTCGATCGTCTTCTTGGCGTTGTCCCAGGCTCCCCCTGAATTGGCCATGAAGACGGCCAGGAGTTGTCCGGAGAGGATAACTCCGGCCAGGAAACCGCCCAGGGCTTCGACCTGGAGCGTCAAGCCGACGATCAGAGGAGTGAGGACGGCCAGCAGGGCTAACCCCACGAGTTCCTTTTGTGCAGCCACCGTGCAGATGCCCACGGCCTGCCTGTAATCCGGCTTGACCTTCCCTTCCATGAGGCCGGGGATTTTGAACTGCCGGCGGACCTCCATGACGATGAGCGAGGCCGCGCGAGTGACCGCGTTGATGGTCAGGGAGGAGAAGAGCCAGGGGACAGCACCCCCGATCAGCATCCCGATGAGGACCATGGGCATGGATACCCGGATACCCGTTGTGAGCAGGTGATCGGCTGCCGGGATGTTCATCTGGGCCTGGACCTTGGTGACGTCGGTCATGAAGGAACCGAAGAGCGACACCGCGGCGATGACCGCCGACCCGATGGCCACCCCCTTGGTTATGGCCTTGGTCGTGTTCCCGACGGCATCAAGGTCGGCCATGATCCGGCGGGCGTCCTTCTCCAGACCGGCCATCTCGCCGATGCCGTTCGCATTATCGGAGATGGGGCCGAAGGAATCCATGGCCACGTTGTTGCCGGTCAGAGTCAGCATGCCGATACCGGTCATGGCGACGCCGTAGAGGACATAGGCNNACCGAGAGCCCCGACAGGATCACGGTGGCCGGGCCGGTACGGGAGGACCGGGCGATCTCCTTGACGGGAGTGTGATGGGTATCGGTGAAATACTTGGTCAGCTCGTCGATGGCGATGGCCAGGATGATGCCCACGCCGACCGAAAGGAAAGCCCGCCACTCGTCCATGTAGAAATGGGCCAGGAAGGCGAATGATATAAAGCAGAGGGCGGCCGAGGTGTAGAAGCCGCGGTTGATGCCGGCCATGGCATTGCCCCTTTTCTCGCCTTTCTTGCCGCGCACCTGGTAGGTTCCAATGATCGAAGACAAGACGCCGATGCCGCGAACCAGGAGGGGAAAGATGATCCACTTGATCTGGCCGGTAATCGAGACCAGAGCCAGCCCTAGGATCAGCCCGGAGACGATGGTCACCTCGTAGCTCTCGAAGATATCGGCGGCCATCCCGGCGCAGTCGCCGACATTGTCGCCGACGAGGTCGGCCACGACGGCGGCGTTGCGCGGGTCGTCTTCTGGGATGCAGGCCTCGACCTTGCCCACTAGGTCGGCGCCCACGTCGGCCGCCTTGGTGAAGATACCCCCCCCGACCCTCATGAACAAGGCGAGGAGTGTCCCGCCAAACCCGAACCCGAGGAGGGCGTCCGGCGCCGCTTTCTGGAAGATCATGAAGATGACCGTGCCTCCAAGGAGTCCGAGGCCGTCGGTCAGCATACCCGTGATCGTGCCGGCCCGGTAGGCGATCTTGAGGGCTTTGTCGAAGCTCGTCCGGGACGCGGCGGCCACCCGGACGTTTCCCTGGACGGCCATGCGCATGCCGAATTGGCCGACCATCAGGGAGAAAAGGGCGCCCAGGACAAACGCGACCGCCCGGCCAAATCCGATGATGAGCTTGACGCGGTCCGGAGTCAGGTTTGGAAACCGCTCCAGTGCTTCCGCCGACGGCGGGACGATGTAGACGCTGAAGAACAGCGCGATGGTCAAAACGACTATCAGCGGCAGGATGGTCTTGAGCTGCCGGCCGAGGTAGGCGTCGGCGCCCTGCCTGATCGCTTCCCAGACTTCGATCATCTTGGGATTGCCCTTGTCCTCGGCCATGATTTGGCGCCGGAGGAAAAGGGCGTAAGCCAGTCCGAGCAAAGCGATGCCCAGGACCGCCCACAGGGCAATGGTCTCAAACGGGGTCGCTCCTAACATCTCCACATCTCCTTAGATGGCACGTTGTGCGCCGCGGATTTCCCCTTTGGGGGGGTTTTGGGACAGCTTGTATAGCACAAATCCCCCAAAAAATCAAAAACACCGTGCGGGGAATCAGATGGTTTTTTCGCCGAGGAGGCTGAAGGGGCCGAAGCCGGTGATCCGGACCTCGACGAACCGGCCGGTCGAGTCCTCGTCTGAGCGGAAGTTGACCACCTGGTTGCCCGCGTTCCGGCCGGAAAAGAGATGCGGGGTTTTTTGGCCGTGCCCCAAGCAGAGGACTCTCATTGTCTGCCCGACGAGGCGTCTGTGGTCCTCGAGCTGGATATCCTTCTGGACTCTCTGGATTTCCTCAAGCCGGCGCTGCTTCGTCACTTTGGGGACCGAGTCCTCCAACCTCGAGGCCGCCGTCATAGGCCGCGGCGAATAGCGGAAGGAAAAGATGTTGATGAAGCGGACCTGCCGGAGAACCTCGACAGTCTCCTCGAAGTCCTGATCGGTCTCGCCGGGAAGGCCGACGATGATGTCCGTGCTCAGGCCGATCCCCGGCATCAGGCTGCGCAGACGGGAAATGATGTTCAAGTATTCTTCTCTGGTGTAGCCTCTTTTCATTCTTTTCAGGACGGCGTTCGAGCCCGACTGAAGGGGGAGGTGGAGCTGGCGGCAGACCTTCCTGATTCCGGCCATGGCCTCAGCGATCTCCGGCCGGAAATTCTTGGGATGCGAGGTCAGGAACCGGATCCACTCGATGCCCTCCACGGTTGCCACCGCTCTCAACAGTTCGGTGAATGGTTTTCCGGAATCGGGGTCCTGGTAGGAGTTGACATTCTGACCAAGGAGCTGGGCTTCCAGGTAGCCTTTCCGAGCCAGGTCGTGGACCTCTCCGAGGATCGACCGCAGCGGCCGGTACTTCTCCCGTCCGCGCGTGTAAGGGACGACGCAGTAGGCGCAAAAGTTATCGCATCCCTCCATCACCGTCACATAGGCGCTGACCGGGCTGTCCCGTTGGATGAGGCCGGGCGAGGTCTCATGCCACTCCTTTGTCCAGGAGGTCGAAACGTGCTTTTCGGCGGCTTCCTCTTGAACCAGAGAAATCAGTTCGGCGGTGTTGTCCGGGCCGAGGACGAAATCGACGGCCGCTTTTTTTTCCAGGAGTTCCCAGCCCCGCAGCTGGGCGACGCAGCCCACGACGGCGATCCGGAGGTTTTTCTCCTTCTTGAGCTGCGCCAGCCGGCCTAGATAGGAGAAGAGCTTTGCCTCCGACTTCTCCCGGACGGCGCAGGTATTGACGATGACCAAGTCGGCATCCTCGGGGCGCTCCGCCTTGACGGCTCCCGTCTGACCGAGCATCCCGGAGATCCGCTCGGAATCGCTCTCGTTCATCTGGCAGCCGAACGTGCGGATAAAATAGCGGCTTTTTTTTTCAGACATAGCGAAGAGGATTATACAATGACGTCCGGAGACTACAAAATCTGTTCAAGGATCTCGACGGCGTCGGCGACGAACCTCGGGCAGAGGTTCTCGAAGACACCGCGCTCCGCTCCCAGCTTGTGCCCTTCGGGCGAGCTCAGGTCGACGCCGATGAGCTCGCGGCAGACGATGGAGCCGTGACGGTCCTGGAATCTCCGGAGAAAATCGTGGACGAGGCGGTAGGTCTTTTCCTTGGCCTCCTCGTCCTCCGGCCGAGTCCTTCCGTGCTTGAGTCCGATGGCCAGCATGGCCCCCGTGACGGCCCCGCAGGTTAAGCCCATCCTGGCCATCCCGCCCCCGAAAGCCTGCGAGATCTTGAGGGCTCTCTCTCTGTCCAACCCAAGCGGTTCGCTGATTGCGGCCAGCACGGCCTGCGAACAACTGAACCCTTGCCTGAAGCTCTGAACGGCATCCTGGGCTCGGCTCATGCGTTTCTCCTTTTTGTCTTTTCCTGCTCTAGGTTGAGATGGAGCATTTCTCTGGCGTTCTGCAAAGATGTTGCCGTCATCCGGCTCCCGGAGAGGAGACGGGAGATTTCTGAAACTCTCTCCTCGAAACCCAGTTTCTGGACGGTGGTGAAGGTGCGCTCCCGGGCGACCGTCTTTTCGATCCGGTAATGGTGCGGAGCGAAGGACGCGATTTGGGGCAGATGGGTGATGCAGATGACCTGGTGGCGCCGGGCCAGGTCGCGGAGTTTCGAGGCGATGCACTCGGCCGTTTTTCCCCCTATTCCTGAGTCGATCTCGTCAAAAATGAGCGTCTTGAGAAGGTCTTTCTCCTTGCCGATGGTTTTCAGGGCCAGCATGATGCGGGACAGTTCTCCGCCCGAGGCAACTTTCCGGAGGGGCCGCAGGTCCTCTCCCGGGTTGGGGCTGATCAGGAATTCAACCTCATCGAGCCCCAGTTCCCGGGCCGTTTCCGGGGCGAGCGCGTCGAGTGGAGCCGTCTCCAGCTTCACCTGGAACCTGGCTTTCCGCATTCCCAGGAGAGCGATCTCTTTTTCCACCTGGTCTTGGAGCCTGGGCGAGCCATCGTGCCGCAAACGGGAGAGCCTCTCTGCCTTAGCCTTATAACCTCTGAGAGACTGGCTGATCTCCGCCTCGAGGCCGGCCAGCGTCTCCTCGCTCCGGGCGAGGTCATCAGATTCCTGCTTCGCTTTGGCGCAATGGCGGAGGATGTCCTCGATCGTCTCGCCGTACTTGCGCCGGAGCTTCTCGATCGTGCTCAGCCTGGCCTCCAGTTCCTCGAGCCGCTCAGGCCCGAGGCTCTGCCGGTCTTTGAACCTGATCAGGGCATCGGCCAGCTCTCGAACGGCGATGGCCGACTGGCCGAGCGAATCATCATAGGCTTCAAAACCCTGGTCGAACCGGGCGAGCTCGCGCACGACTTCCTGGAGTTTAGAAAGACCGGCGGAGACAGAACCCTCGTCGCTGTAGGCGCAGCCCAGGCCGGCTTCGACGAGCAGGGCGACCTTTTCAGAGTTCTTGAGGATGTTCCGCTCAGCCAGCAGCTCCTCCCATTCTCCGGGATGAAGCCCGGCGGCTTCTATCTCTTTGATCTGGAATCCCAAGAAGTCCAGGCGTTGCTCCCGCTCTCGTTTCCTCGCCTCGAGTTCTCCCTGCTGCCGGCTCAGCCGGCGCAAGTCCTGGGCGACGCGGGCCACCTCTTCCCTTAGCCCTCCCAAGCCGAGGAAATCGTCGAGATAGCGGAGATGGTTCTCGATCTGGAGAAGGAAGATGTGGTCGTTCTGGCCGTAGATGTCCACCAGGAAAGGGCTGACCTCCTTGAGTTTCTTCGCGGGGACGAGGACCCCGTTGAGATAGGCTTTTCCGGTCCCGTCTTGGGTGATGTGCCTCTGGATGAAAACCTCCCCTTCCTCGCTGAGCGAGGGGTCGGCGGCGACGCCCTTTGGCGGGGGCAAACGGAAAACGGCCTCGATCGTTGCCTCGGCCCTTCCCGTACGGATCAGGTCGGGGGACGCCTTATCTCCCAGGACCAGCTTGATCCCGTCGATGATGATCGATTTCCCGGCGCCGGTCTCTCCGGTGAGGATGGAGAAGCCTTCCTGAAAATGGATTTCCAGGTCCTCGATGGTGGCCAGGTTCTTGATGTGGAGAGAGCCGAGCATCCCTGGTTACTTCGAGAGCTTGATCGGGACGAGTGCCTTCTCCATGTTGATCCGTCCGTAGCCGATATAGTCGTCCCTCCCGGAGTGCTCTCCGGAATTCACGTCGTCGGAGGAATAGCGGATGACGTTCATGATCTCGTCGACCGTGAGCCATGGTTTGAGGCCCTTGATCAATGCGGCCAGGCCCGCGACATGCGGCGCCGAGGATGACGTGCCGGAGCCGAACGCATAGGGGAGAGAGTCCGGCCCCCAGTACCAGGTCGGCACGATGCTCAGGACCCATTCTCCGGGAGCGGCCACGTCCACCTCAGGGCCGAAGCAGGACCAGGATGCCCGGGCGTCATCATAGTCGGTTGCCGCTACGGCAAGACAATAGGCATCGTAGGCCGCGGGATAGAAAACGGCGGTGTCATCGTTTCCGGCCGAGGCCGCGATCACCACGCCCTTATCATGGGCGTACCTCAGGGCATCGCGCAGGGAATCGTCGGGCGCGTCGCCTCCCAGGCTGAGGTTGATGACGTGGGCGCCGTTGTCCGCCGCCCAGAGGATTCCGTCAATGACATCGTCGTACCAGGCAGTGCCCTCATTATCGGTGACCTTGACCGGGAGAATCCTGCAGTTCCAGGCGACTCCGGCCATGCCTTCATCGTTATTGGTGTCCGCCGCAGCGATCCCGGCCACATATGTCCCGTGGCCGTTGTCGTCGGTGGCGTCCCAGTCATCGTTGGCAAAATCACGGCCGCGCGATATGAACTTGTTTTTAATATCCGGATGCTCGAAATCAACCCCGGAATCAATTATGGCGATGACCGTCTCCGCAGTTCCCTTGGCCTCCCCCCAGCCGGCCGTGGCCTTGATATCGGCCTTAGGCTTGCCGCTGGGGCTCCCCGGCGCGCCGATCTCCTGGCCGGTGTTATTGAGGGCATACTGGTAGCGGAAAAGCGTGTCGTTGGGAGTGACCATGATCCGGGCGCTATAGTTGGGTCCGGCGTACACGACATCGGGATTCTGGCTCAGGGCATAAGACATCACTTCCACCGACGCCCAGTCGGGAATCCTGACCTGGTAGAGGTTGAGACGGGAGATCCTCTTGATTTTCTTGATGTCGTACCTGGCTAAGGTGGCATCGATAAGCTGGGTCCTGATCTCCGGTTTGAACCTGACTAGGACCTGTCCAGGGGCGTAGCGCGGCCCCTCCGCTCGGAGGGGGAGGCCGCCGTTGAGCGAACGGATGCTCCTGCGGATGGTCGGAGCCGCCCCCTCCCTGGCCCTCTCGGCCCGGACTCTTTGGAAGCTGTAGCCAGAGGCCAACAGTACGAGCAGAAGGGACGGGATCACCAAGCTTTTTCTCTTCAATACGGTCATGGTTTACTCCGAATCAGTCAGAACGCCAAAAGCGTTTGGACCATGAATGAATAGTCTGTGCCGCCCCGGAGGGGATAAAGGCTGGCTTCGCCGCGGAAACGAAGGGACGAGGAGAGCTCGAAGTCGGCTCCCAATCCGAGGCCGAACTGGCTCTTGCCCTTGAGGTCTTTCTTCTCGTTCCCTTTTAGATCTTGGACGGTTTGCTCGAGCTCGAAGGTTCCCCAGAGGTAATCGAGGCGAGGATAAAGGAATGGCGTGATGCCTTCCCAGCCCCGGTAGGTCAGGACAGGTCCTACTGAAGCCTTCATCCAAACCGGCTTCCCCTTGGCCGATCCCTCAACGGCCAAGCCGGATACCTTCCATTCCTTATTGAGTCCCAGAGAGGCAAAGAACTGTCCGAGTATATCCACTCCGAAGGTGCCTCCGCCGACCACGGACTTCTCGACCTCTGCTCCGAGCAGAATCCCGCCCATGCTTCCGGAATCGGAATCGATTTCGAGGGAGTAGGGGAGCCGGCGGAAGGCCAGGCCGTCGAAAGTGGATGAACTGTATCCGACATNNGAGAATCCCGGCTGAAACTCGTACTCGAGGACGAGGCTGGCCAGAAGAGCCGTCATCTTGGGAATGATATCCTGGACCTCCTCGTTCAAGTCGAGGGTTCGGGAGAAATACTCCAAACGCAGGCCTGCTCTGAAGCCCGGACTCCCCGAATCGGGTCCGGCCTGCCCAAAGGCCTGGGGAGTAAGGGCAACTAGGACGACGGAGATGAGGGCGCAGCATAGAATCGGACGATATTTCATTGGACCTTCCTTATCGGGCCTGCTTGGCGCCGGCCTTGCGGATCTCGGCCAGTCGTTCTTGGGCCTTCTTGGCGAATTTGCTCTCCGGAAAATCGGTGACAAGCTTGGTGAAGTAGGGGATGCTCTCCTCGGTCTTTTTCCATTTATAGTAGGAATCCGCCAGATAGTAATAGACCTCGTCCATTTTAGAGTAGCTTGGGTAGCTCGTCAGGATTTCAGACAGCCTCTCCGTCGACGCTTTGTAGGCGTAGACCCGGTAGTAGTGTTCGCCGATGATAAAGGTATGCGCGGCCAGACGTTCCTCGCACTCGGTGAGCTGCTTCTGAGCAAGCTTGGCCTCTTCGCTCAGAGGGAAATTGGTAATAACCTTCTTGAATTCGAGCAGGGCCTGGGTGGTTTTGGTCTGATCGCGGCCCGCCTTGAGGGTCTTCTTGAAGAAGGTCAAGGCGATCCGGTACTGCGCATAGGAGGCCGACGGGCTGTAGGGGTAGAGTTGAATGAACTCCCGGTATTCGGCGGAGGCCAGAATCATGCTGCTCTCATCGCCCTTGTCGAAATAGGAATCGGCGATCGCCAACTTGGCCCGCTGGGCATAGAAGCTCTTGGGAAAGGAATCGATCACCTGACGAAAATATAGACGCGCCTTCTCGGCGTCTTTTTTCATGATCTCCTGGCCGGCTTTATACAGGGCTTCGTCCGAAGCCGCGATCTCCGGGGCAATCTCGACCGGCTTCTCTTTGCAGCTCCAGGCCCCCAACCCGGAGAGAAGGGCGACGATGAGAATCAGGCTGGTTTTGTTCATGGCCTTCACTTCTGTCTTCTGTTCCTCCTAAGCTCGATACAGCGTTTTGATCCATTCCCACTCCTCCCGCAACCCATCTTTAAGGATTGTCCGGGGGGAGTAGCCGAGGTCGAGGGCCGCCTTCCCGATGTCGGCGAAGGTATGGGCGACATCGCCTTTTTGCCGCTCTTCCCGTATCACCTCGAGCTTTTTTCCGCAGGTCTCCTCGAGGATCGGGAGGAGGTCGTTCAGCCGTTCCCGATGTCCTCCGCCGACGTTGTAGACTTCACCCGGACGGCCCCGCCGGCTGGCCGAGAAGCTGGCCTCCACGATGTCATCGATATGGGTGAAATCACGGGTTTGTTCTCCGTCTCCGAATACGGAGATCGGCCGGCCCTCGGCGATCGCCCGGAAAAACTTGTGGAAGGCCATGTCCGGCCGCTGGCCCGGCCCGTAGACCGTAAAAAAGCGCAGCGCGACGGTCGGCACCGCATAGCTTTGGAAATAAAGGAGACAGAGCTGCTCGGCGGCCAGCTTGGTGACGCCGTAAGGCGATAGAGGATAGAGAAGGCTCGTCTCCGACATCGGCAGGGTCGGCGTCAATCCGTAAACTGAAGAAGAGGAGGCGTAGATCAGCCTGTGAAGAGGCTTTCCCTTGGCTGCCTCCAGAAGCCGCTGAGTGCTCAGGATGTTGTTCTGGATGTAAACGGAGAAATTCTCCCCCCAACTCGATCGCACGCCCGCCTGGGCGGCCAGATGGTACACGACGTCGACCCGAGCAAGGATTTCCTCGAGGTTAAAGTCGAGGAGGTCCTGAGAGAAAAACTCGAAATTCGGGTCGCCGGCGAACGGAGAGAGATTACGCTCCTTGATCCAGCGGGGGTAGAAATCTGTGAAAGAATCGACCGCGATGACGTGAGCGCCTTCCCGGAGCAGCCGGCGGCTGAGGTGAGACCCGATGAACCCCGCCGCTCCGGTCACCAGCACGTTCATGGGCGGTTTTCCTTGGCCATGATCTCCTTCAGCCGGGAGATGACCCGGACCGGGTCTTCGGCGGCGAAGATGGAGGCGCCCACGACCAGGATCTCGGCGCCGTCCCGGATCAGGTTTTCCGCGTTAGCCGGGTTGATTCCCCCGTCCACCTCGATGGGGATGGAAAGGTTCTGTCCGCTGATCCAGCTCCGCAGTTGCCGGATCCTCTGGTGCGTGGAGTCGATGAATTTCTGTCCTCCGAACCCTGGGTTCACCGACATTATAAGGATGTAGTCGAGGTCCTTCAGGATGTCGTTGAGAAGATGGATCGGAGTCGCCGGGTTCAGGGCGATGCCGGCCTTGCGGCCGAGCTCTTTGATCAGAGAGATATCACGATGAAGGTGGGTGGAGGCTTCGACGTGAATGGATATCCAGTCGGCGCCGGCTTCGTGGAAGAGGGGGATGAAAAAGCCGGGCTTTTCGACCATCAAGTGGACATCGATCGGCAGTTGGGTGGTCTTCTTGATGGAAGCGACGGCCTGAGGTCCGAGGGTCAGGTTGGGGACGAAGTGGCCGTCCATGATGTCGAGGTGGATCATGTCCGCCCCGGCGTCCTCGGCCATCCGGACGGCGTCTCCGATCCGGGAAAAATCCGCAGACAAGATCGAGGGTGCGAGTCGGATCATCGGCTGACCTCCAGGGCGATAAGGCTTCTCTTGGCGATCCCGAAGCCAGGAGAAGGAAACTGTTTGATGATGACGCCCGGGTCAAGCCCCGGGTAGTAGGAGTAGCGGACGTCGGCCACCTTAAAGCCCAAGTCTTTAAGCCGGGATATGCAGGAGCCGGCCTTCCGGCCGATGAGGTCGGGCATCAGGTATCTGGGCTCGATCTCTCCCTGGCTCACCAGGAAATTGAGGGGAGTGGTGCGTTTGATGCTCTGTCCCCCCGGCGCGGGCACTTGCGCGATGATGCGGCCGGCCGAGTAACGGGAGGTATGAATCTGGGAGATCAGCCCTCTCTGCAGTCCGCTTTCGCCGAGGACCTTGCTGGCCGCCTCCAGGCTCCGGCCGATGAGCGCAGGGACCTCGACGAGCTCGCTCCCGCTGCTGATGATGACCCGGACCGGTCGGTTGATCCGGATTTTCGAGCCTGCGGCCGGCTCCTGAGATATGATCTTCCCCCGTTCGTAGCGGTCGCTGAATTCGGTCCCCTTTTCCTGGAGGGACAGTCTTTTCCTGGCGAGATCCCTCTCCGCCTCGGCCTGGGTTTTCCCCGAGATATCGGGTACCGAGACGATTTCCCCTTTCTGGATGACACGGGATGAAAAGACCGCGCTGGAGAGAAAGACGATCAGGAGCCAGAGCAGAAATTGGCCGTAAGCCAGGGTCTTTTGGGCCGGCATAGTGTGAGCACCGCGCTGTTCGAGCACTCGAACTTTGTAAATTCCTGATTAAGATACCATATTATCAGAACGAAGTAAACACGACGGGCGTTTCGGTCAACTTCCCTTTTTCGTTGTGGGCCGCCGGGTATTGAATTATAATTGGCCGGTATCCAGAAGACCCGGCAGGAGCAAACGACGATGAGTGAGATATCTGATTTCCGGAGCGATACGGTCACCCGGCCGACGCCGGGCATGAGGCGGGCCATGGCTGAAGCTGCCGTCGGGGACGACGTGCTCGGCGATGACCCCACGGTCCAGGAGCTCGAGACGCTGGCCGCCGGCATCGTGGGCAAGGAGGCTGCCCTGTTCGTCCCCTCGGGAACGATGGGGAACTCGGTAGCGGTCAAGGCTTGGACGCGCGAGCTCGAAGAAGTGATCGTGGAAGCTCGTTCGCACATCTTCAACATGGAATCCACCCATCTGACCTTCATCTCCCGCGTGACCCCGCGGCCTCTTGGTTCCCGGCGGGGCGCCATGGACCCGGACGAAGTCGAGGCCAACATCAGGAAGCCTTCGGTCCACATCCCGGAGACATCGCTCGTCTGTGTCGAAAACACCCATAACAACTGGAGCGGCGCTGTCCTCCCTCTCGCCAACCTCAAAGCCTTGCGTTCGGTTGCCGACAAGCACCAGATCAGGATCCACATGGACGGGGCTCGGATTTTTAATGCCAGCACGGCCTCCGGCATCCCGGTGAAAGATTACGCGGCGCTGTCCGATTCGGTGATGTTCTGTCTCTCCAAGGGGCTTTCGGCGCCGGTCGGATCGATGCTTGCCGGTCCGCGTGACTTCATCGACTATGCCAGGAGGATTCGGAAAGCGCTCGGAGGGGGGATGAGGCAGGCGGGAGTATTGGCCGCGCCGGGCCTCATCGCCCTGACCGAGATGGTCGGCCGGCTCGGCCAAGACCATGCCCGCGCCAAGAAGCTGGCGTCGGCCATCGCCGGTTTGCCCGGGGTTAAGCTCGATCCCGCGGACGTCGAGACGAACATCATCATCTTCGGACTGTCCCATCCTCGCGTCTCGATCGCCGAGTTCATAGCCGGGCTAAGGAAAAAGCGTATCCTGGCCCTGGCGCTGAGCGGCGGCGTCCGCTTCGTCACCCACAAAGACATCGATGACGAGGATGTTGAGAGGGCCATCTCTGCCTTCAAAGAAATCCTGGCCTGAGGCTAGGGCACGAGAGAGGCGGCGACGAGCTGGGCGAGATCCTTAACCTTGACGTCGGCTCTCTGTTGGTCCTTGAGCCCGTCCTTCAGCATGTTGAGGCAGAAGGGGCAGGATGTGGCCGCGACCTCGGCCCTTGAGACGATAATTTCCTCGGTCCGCAGGTGGTTGATGCGCCGGCCGAGCTTCTCTTCTGTCCACATCAGGCCCCCTCCGGCGCCGCAGCAAAAGCTGTGCTCGCAATTGTTCTTGAGTTCGGCGAAGGTCTTCGGGCCGAGCGAGGCGATGATCTCCCGCGGTTCCGTGATGAGCCCGTTGTGACGACCGAAATAACAAGAGTCATGGTAGGTCAGCCGGGGTAGTCCGTTCGGCCTGAGCGGCAGCCGTCCCGCCTTAATCAGCTCCCGCAGAAAGACGACGTGCGGGATGACCTCGATCTCGGCCAGCCGGGCTTGATCTTTTTCCGGGATTCCGGGGAGGAGCCCCCGGAGTTTGGGATATTCGTTCTGGAACGTGTTATAGCCATGCGGGCAGAAGGTGAGGATCTTTTTCACTTGATACTTGAGGAAGAGGGAGGCATTTTCCGCGGCCAGGCTTTGGAAGAGGTATTCTTGGCCCAGCCGGCGGGCCGAATCGCCGCAACATTTTTCCTCCGTCCCCAGGATAGCGAACTCGAGGCCGGCCTTCTTGAGGATGCTCACCATGGCCCTGGCGATCGGCGCGCCTTCTTCATCAAACGAACCAGCGCAGCCGACCCAGAGCAGGTATTCCGCCGAGCCGCGCTCCGCCATCAGCGGCACATCCAGGCCGGCGGCCCAGTCCGCCCGCTTGGCGAACCCGATGCCCCAGGGATTGGAGTTGGTCTCCAGGTTGCGGAAGAAGGTGCTGAGTTCCTGGGGGAACCGGCTCTGCATCAGGACTTCGCTCTGGCGGACGCCGACGATCTTACGGATGTGCTCGATCTCGACCGGGCAGACATGCTGGCAGGCGCCGCAGGTCGTGCAGGTCCAGATCTCCCCCTCGGTGTGAACATCGGGAAAAAGAGGGGGCAGCTCATCGCGCTTATTCTCGACCAGTCTCTGCCTGTATTCGAGCAGGTGTTTCTCCAGGTTGAAGATGATCATCTTCGGCGAGAGCGGCTTGCCGCTGGCGAAGGCCGGGCAGGCGTCNNCGGCCGCACTCCATGCAGGCGAAAGCGTCGAGATAATCCTTCCAGCTGAGGTCGGCCGCTTTCTCAGTTCCGAAGACTTCGGCCTTTTCGATATCGAGGGGCCGGATCTCGCGGCTCGATCCAGGAGAGCGGAGGAAGACGTTTATTGGACCGGTGATCATATGGAAATATTTGGAATGGGGGACATAGGCGATGAACCCGAAGACGATCAGGATATGGAGCCACCAGGAGATCTTGAGATGGGCGGCCAGGGTCCCGGCCGGCAGGCCGGTGAGCCCTTCGGCCAGAATTTTTCCCAGGAATGACAACCGGGCGCTCTCCGGATGGGAGACGATGGCGAAGGCCTCGAAATAGAGATAGCTCAGCGTGACCGTGATCAACAGCGCATAGATCACCCCGGAATCGAAGAGTGTGGTCCTGTAGGCTTTCGGCCGGANNGAGGAAGCGGCGGACGATGAAAAAGGCGACACCGACCAGCACGAGAACGGCGAAGGTATCGACGAGGAGTGAGAAGAAGAGGCCGAACCCGGCGTTCCCGAAGAGGTAGAACTTGTCGAAAAATCCCTCCAGCGTGTGGTTGATGGTCATCGTGTCGAAGGTCAGGGCGCCGTAGAAGATGAGCACGTGCATNNGAGGTCGCCGGCCCGAAACTCCGGCTTTCCCCGGCGGAGGATTTGAAGCCGCAGATAAACGGGATAGACAAAACCGCCGATCGTCGCCAGGATGACCAGAGTGAAGAGGGCCTTTTCCCAGGCTGATAGCATGCTTCCTCCTTTTCAGAAAGGAATGGCAATTCCCCAGTTCAATTTATAGTATGTCTGCTTGTTGCCGAGAGGGCTTCTCACCAGGTCCGACCAGAGACCTCCTCCCAGGCTGGCTTCGAGCCATCCGGACAGCCGGGCGCGGAGGACGAAGTCGGCCAGCCAGGCCTCGCTCCGGCCGAGCGTCCGGCTGGACTGAGCGATGACCTGGAGGCTTAGACTAACGGCTTCCCCGAGCGATGCCCCGACCCGCAGTCCGAGCTCCTGCTTGAGTTTCTCGCCCGAAAGGTCGAGATGGACTCTCTGGTTGGTGTGATGAAAGAACCGGAGGAACGGTTCGACGACAAAAGCCTCTTCAGCCCAGGGCACCTGGACACCGATATAGTTGCGGTTGGTGTAGTAGGGCCTGCCGTGCAGGGTGCTGGTATGGTCCGAGTCGTGGTCGGAATCGTGGCCGATATCCAGGGCCAGGTTGCGGCCCGCCTGCTGGCGGAGAGAAAAATGCCAGTCGAACTTGGTCCTTTCCCCGTGCTTATCATGGGTGATGAGCTGGGCGTGGAGGACGGTGCTCGATGAGATCAGGAGGTAGTTATGGAATCCGAAGTTCCAGCGGTCCTCTTCGCCGCTGAGGTCATTGTAGCTGGGAAAGGAGGAGGGGGAGAGCAGCTGGCCGAAGAGTTCCCCGTGAACAGTGAACTTTTTCTGTTCAAGAAGGTTCTCCCTCAGGTCGAAGCGGCGGTAGATGAAGACCTCGTATCCGGGAAGGACGGGCGGCAGCAATAGGAGGACGGCCAGGCCCCCAAGTAATACAATTCCGGTCGGTTTTATATAGTTTTTAAAATTCATAGCGCACTCCCAAACGGATGACCCGGGGCGACTGGATTTCGGTGGCGTAGCGCAGCGGGAATTCCGGCCCCGTCCATTCGTTCTCTTGAGTTGCCAGGGCCCAGTTGAAGATATTGTAAGCATCGAGGAAAACCCTGCCCCGGGCACTTCCCAGGGCGATGGTCTTCTCGAGCCGGAGGTCCACGGTCATGTTGAACTCATAGCGGGCCACTCCGCGCGGGAAGGCCTGGACGTAGAAAGGCCCCTGGTTGAGTCCGGCGACGATGATTTTGCGGCTGAACGGCTGTCCGTCGTAGTACTTGGCCAGGACGCCCAGGCGAAAACCGGAGAGCAAAGGGAAGCTCACCCCCAGCCGGGCCGTGTAGGCCCGGTCGAAGCGGAGGCGCCCTTTGGCAAAAAGAAAGGCGTTGGGATTGTCATAGAGGGCTCCGATGACGCCGTCGTCATTCTCGTATTCGGAATTCCCCGGACTCGACGTCCCGACGGCCTCAGTGGCGGTAGCGGCAAAGAAGAGCACGGTGCGGCCGAATTTTTTAGTCAGGGTCAGGTCGAGCCCGCGGTACCGGTTGACGCGGCTCCCGGCGTCCGGGTTGGTCAGCAGGAAGAAATCGTTTCCTAAAGTTTCTTTGTCCTGGTTGTGCACCGTAAGGTCGAGGTCGTCGTGGGTCCCCGGGATCGTGTCGTCTCCGGGATCATAGATTTGGACGGGGCTGTAGGCTGTCAGCGGGACGCCGATGTTGAGCGTCTCGACGAGACAGCGCGTCTCACGGTAGAAGCCTGCCAGGGTCAGATACAGGTCCCTCTGAAAGATCTTTGTGATGGAAATGGAGTATTCGTCCGTGTATGGCCTTTTGAGTTCGGAGTCGATCTCCGCATAAAACGGACCTTCCCGCCGCCACATTTCTCCCTCCTCGCCCGGCTGGAATCGCCCGTCACGGTTGCGGTCGGTCCACGGATAAACCAATCCGCCGACGGCTTGAGGATTCCCATAGCTCAGATACTGGAGAGGAAGATGGAAATAGTAGCGGCCGGCCGAAACCCGGAGAGTCAGGGACTTATCCCTCAAAAAGGGGAGGGCGAAGCTCAAGCGCGGAGCGACATTGAGCCAATCGATTTTTCCTCCTTCCTGCTCGGGCAGCGTGCCGATGCCCGGGGCCCGGCCTCTCGTCGAGACCAGGTGGAGTCCAAGCGAGAGCGAGGCCAAGTTCGGGAAGTGGATATGATCCTCGGCGAAAAGATGGATATCGAAGGACCTCTCCTTGTGGCGGACGGGCGTATTATAACGAACGATCTCGAACGGCTCATCTCCCAGGTAATGAAGATGGATGTTGTCGAGGATCTCTTGCTCTGATGAAGAGACCGCATGGCGTAGGGACAGCCCGTAATCGACCCGATGGTGGAGCCTGGAGAGGCGGCCAAAGAGGGCCTGTCCTTTTCCCTGAAGGATGACGGCGGTCCGATCGTCCCGGCCCGCCGATGCCGCTGCTCCGGAGGGGATTTTCCGGAACACCTCTTGGCCATGAGGCTCGATAACGCCGTCCTGGAAATGGGAATGGATGTTGCCCGTATTAAAAGCCGCGCCGACCTCGAAGTGATGGTCCGGCCGGAAGCGCATGCGCCAAACAATCTGGAATATGTTGTAGAGGTTTTTCCGGTCGAGCGTTGCCGAAAATGGGACATCCCTGGCCGCTCCGGCTGTGGGATGATGGATCGCCTGGCCGGTCCAGAGGACATGGACAGAGCTCCGGCCGAGCCGGAAGGCGAGGTTAACCAGGGCTGAAGACACAGTCCCTTTGTCGTCCGGGCCGAACTCGGCGACATCCCGGCTGAGGTTCAGGTGTGACAGGGAAGTAAAGAAGAAGAGTTTTTCCGGGAGGATAGGGCCGGAGAACTGGGCGCTGTAGTTCTCGAAGGAATTGAGCCGAGTTCGCTCATCTAGGCCCTCGTCCTGCAATCTCGAGGGGATGGAGCCGGATGTCATCCACGGGGTGGTGAAATAAGCCGAGAGGGCGCCGTGATAATCGGCCGTGCCTTGTTTGGGAACCAGGTCGAAAGCGCCTCCCGGGGAGAGATAAGCGATGGGGTGACGTCCGTTGCTGTGGGCGACGAACTGGAACGCCTCCAGGTCGGGATAGTACAGGGGCGTTCCCGTGACATAGGGATCGGTGGCCTCCAGCCCGTTGATGAGATAGGAGCTCTGCGTCCAGGAGACGCCGCCCCGCGAGCTCCAGAGCGCCGGCAGGCTTGCCCAGACTCCGCCGACGTCGATTCGGTTGGTTGTGGCCGAGAAGTCCTGGTTCTCGATGAGAGACCAGATATTATTGGCCGAGGGCAAGGCGTCGGCTTGGAGATGGTCGATGAGCGTGCGGGAGGAGACATCGGACAGATCCGTCCAGGCAAGGGATGCCCCGGAGTCCGCCGACCTTGCATTTGCCACAAAGCTGATCCGGACGCAAAGGACGGACGAGGGTTCGAAGGCGATGCCTTGGTGAGAAGATGGCCTGAACCCCTGGCGGTCGATGAGGAGGCCGTATCTTCCCGCTGGGATTCCGTTGATGGCGAAAGAACCGTCGGCGGTTGTCCGGGCCGCCAGGTGAAGCAGGGCATCGTTCGAGGTCAGCTCAATTCGGGCGTCGGCGACGGGCCTGCCGCCTGGGTCGATGACGCGGCCGAGAAGGACGGCCGAATCCTGCGCCGGGGCGAGAGGGCCGGCCATGGAAATTATTATAATAATAAGGAGCAGGCGGAGGGGCGCAGTGAATTCGACATAGAGAACGCATTTTCTCAACTCTTCATCTCCTGCGCAAACCTCCTTATATTTCCCGATTTGCGATATCGCTGTCAAGGACGCGCTCGCCCGCCGCAATTTGATTATTGTCAAGGTGAGGGAGAATCCCTGACGAAAGCCCTCCGCTGCGGAGCGGGCACGGATCTCTTCTATTACTCGAGCCTTTTTGAAAACTCCGGCCAAAGAAACTATAATGACGCTTCATCGGTGCGAACGGTAATTTCCCGACCGAGGAGGCGTCATGTCCGAAAAACGCGACCTCATCATAATTGGCGGCGGCCCTGGGGGTTACGTGGCTGCCCTGCGCGCGGCCCAGCTCCGGAAAAAGGTGACCGTGATCGAAGAAGACCGCATCGGCGGGACATGCATGAACTACGGCTGCATCCCCACCAAGTTCCTGCTCAGCCAGACCAAGACTTGGGACGAGCTCAAACACAGCCCGAGGATCGAAGGATGGAAAGAGACCGTGCGTTTGAACTGGCCGGGCGTCCAAAAGGAAAAGAGGGCGGTCGTTGAGAGGCTGGTCCGCGGCACCGAGTTCCTTCTCGAACGGAACGGCGTTGAGGTCTTAAAGGGGAGGGCTAAGCTAAGGAGTGAAAGGGCCGTCCTCTTTCAGGGACCCGCCGGGGAGAGAGAGCTGGAGGCGGAAAAAACGATCCTGGCGACGGGCAGCACTTCGGCCGGCCTGCCGTTCCTGAAGCCAGACGGAAGTACGGTCATCACTCATCTGGAGGCGTTGGACTTTGAGGACGTCCCGCGATCGCTCGTCGTCGTCGGCGCCGGCGCCATCGGACTGGAAATCGGGACGATTTATTCCCGGGTCGGGACAGAGGTGACGGTTCTGGAGATCCTGCCGACGATCCTGCCGGGAACTGACCGGCAGATGGCTTCCCGCCTGGAAAGGCTGCTCAAGAAACAGGGGCTGAAGATATTCACCGAGATGCGCATCGAGGAGGGAGTCTGCGAGGCCGGAAGGGTGAGTCTCAGGGGGACCTGCCTCAAGACCGGCCAACTCTTTGAATTCGGCGCCGAAAAAGTGCTCCTGGCCGCGGGCCGCCGGCCGAATTCAGAATTCCTCAGGCATGGCTTCGGCCAGCTCCTGGACCGCGGCGGGTTCGTGCAGGTCAATGCCCGATTGGAGACTGCCGTTCCCGGGATCTATGCTCTCGGCGACCTCATCGGAGGCAAGTTGCTGGCTCATAAGGCCTCTCATGAGGGAGTGATAGCAGCCGAGAATGCGGCCGGCGGCTCGGCTGAAATGAAGTATCAAGCTTTGCCTATGGCAGTTTTCACCGAACCTGAGCTGGCCTCAGTGGGGTTGACGGAGGATGAAGCCAAGGCCGCCGGCCTTCAGGTTCAAATCGGGCTGTTCTCTCTCCAGGCAAACGGCCGAGCGGTGACCCTGGAGAGTCCGGAGGGGATGGTCAAGATTATCGCGGCGCAGGACGACAGGGTAGTCGGGGCTCATATCCTCGCTCCATTTGCCAGCGAGATGATCCCGGAGATGACGCTGGCGGTGGGCAAGGGATTGACGGTCCAGGATGTGTCCCAAACTATCCACGTCCATCCCACGGTTTCCGAAGCGATGATGGAAGCGGCCCTGAAGGCCAAGGGGATGGCACTCCACGCTTTGAACCAATAAGCTAGCGGATATACCCGAGGGCGCGGAGCATCTCCTTGGTCTTGTCGTCGATCTGGATGTCCTGCTTTCCGGTGAGAATATCCCGGGCGAAGTCCTCGAGCTTCTGTCTGAGCGGCAGCAGCTCGGAGGGCCAATTCCGGCCGTTGTAGAGGTTGACTTTTTCCCCTGGATCTTTCTCGAGGTTGTAGATTTCATATTTGTTTTTCTGAGCCGTCAGAACAAGATGCCAAGGGGGGGAAAGCAAGGCGAAGCGGTCTTCGTAGGCTTCCGGACGGTAGGTTTCTTCGAATAGAGCGGGGAGGTCTTTCTTTTTGAGTCGCAAAAGGTTTCGGCCCTGGGAGTGGGGGAGAGGCCTGATCCCCGCCATGGCCGAGATAGTGGGGCCAACATCAAGGAGCGTGACGTACTCGGTCCGGACGGTTCCTTTGCCGGTTTTAAAGGGATCGCGGATGATGAGAGGAACGCGGAGATAAATGTCGTAGAGATAGTGGATGTGACCGATGTGGGGGTCGCCGAAGTCGGTCTGGTATTCGCCCAGCCCCTCCCCATGATCGCCGACTAATAGGATGGCCGTCTTGTCGAAGATCCGGAGCTCGCGCAGCTTTTCCCAGAGCCTCCCAACTTCGCCGTCCAGGTATTCGACCTCTCGCCGGTAGTAGGCGGGAACAGTCTCCCGAGTCAAGTTGGGCCTCCCCCGGAAGGTCATCTTGACCCGCTTGAGGCCGGCGTTGTTCTGGATGTCGATGAGGCTGTTGTTATTGAAAAAGTATATCTGGTCGGCCTGACGGATGTACCAACCGTGACCGAAATCGACCCGGTAATCTTGCCGGTCGGGTGCCGGGTCGAACTCCAGCCTGTCCAGCCGGCCGAGAAAATGGTCGGGCCGATCATCGTAGCCGTTTTGGAATTCGATCCGGAGCTGGTTCATTCCTGGCCTTAGGTCGAGCCGGACTTCGTTGATAGTATATTTCTGGAGGCTCGTCTCTGAGACCAGCCGGTCATTGAGGAAAAGCCTGAAGTCCAGAGGAGAATCAGGAGGAGCGTAGGGATCGTGGGGGTCGGAATAGTGGATCCAGGCGAAAAACGGCCGGTCCCCGTTTTTCTCGATCCAGGAGAACACTCGGCTGTTGACCTCTTCGGCGGAGAGATACCAACGGTCCGGTGGAAATTCATCCTCATAGTCCTCGAAACCCTGATCGAGACCGAAGTTGGAAGTCAAGACACCCAGGGAAACAAAGGCGGCGGTCGCAAATCCTTTTTTCCGGAAGAGGTTCACGAAGGACGACAGAGCTCGCCTGGTTCCAAGGACCTGGCCGTTGTTGTAATTTTTGATGACGTGGGGCGGTTCGGAGAAAAAAAGCGAGGCGTGGGAAGGGAGAGTGATAGGGATGAGGCTGTAGGCGTTCTGAAACAGGGTCCCCTCCCGGGCGAGGAGGTCGATGTTGGGAGTGGTGGCATTGGCCGGCTCATAGGCGCTGATGTAATCGGCGCGCTGGGTATCGAGGGTGATCAAGATATAGTTCTCAGGCCGCTCCGCTGTCTGACAAGCCAAGAAGCCGAACCCTATCGCCAGGCCGGCTAGAGAGAGGGTCCATCGGCCGAGCTTAGCGGAAACGAAGGGTCGGGTCATATTGGGTTTTGGGAGTGCGTATTATGCGGGATCGCGGTTTTCTTGTCAAAAACTGTTGCTATTTCGGGGGCGTTTCTATAAAATTGTTGCCTTCCTAGGAAGGAGAAACGTGGTCGAGGCTTTTTTAGTCTTTCTCATCTTCGGGCTTCTCGGTTTGATCCTGATCTTTATGAACAAGCTGCTGGGGCCTTCCCGCACGAACCCGGCCAAGGAACAGCCCTTCGAATGCGGCAGCCCTTACCTCCAGAAAGGGATCAACCCGTTCCCGATCAAGTTCTATTTGGTCGCGTTCATCTTCCTTCTCTTTGATGTCGAGGTGGTCTTCTTTTTTCCCTGGGCGCTCATCTTCAAGGAGATGCCGGGAACGGCGTTCCTCATCATGGTCGCTTACATCGCGGTCCTCGTCGTCGGGTTCGTCTACGCTTGGAAAAAGGGCGCCTTCGAATGGGAATGAGGTAAAGAAAGCTATGACTGAGGAGAAGAAGAAGCGCCAGCCGGCCGGGCAGTTCATAACCACGCAATTTAACTCCCTGCTCGGCTGGGCCCGCAAGTTCTCGCTCTTCCATTATCCCTTTGTTACGGCCTGCTGCGGGATGGAGTACATGTCAGCCGCCTGCGCTCATTTCGACATCGATCGTTTCGGAGCCGGCTGGACGCGCTTCTCGCCGCGGCAATCGGATATGCTTCTCGTCGTCGGCACCATCACCCAAAAAGAAGCCCCGGTCCTCCGGACGGTCTACGAGCAGATGACCGAGCCCAAGTGGGTTGTTGCCTTCGGCACCTGCGCCGTGAGCGGCGGGATCTACGACAACTACGCCGTCGTCCAGGGAATCGACCAGATCATCCCCGTCGACGTTTATATCCCGGGATGCCCCCCGCGGCCCGAGACCGTGCTCGACGGTCTCCTAAAACTGCAGGAGAAGATTCAACATCAGGACCAAGATTGGCGATGGAAGAAAAAACNNTCGCTCGGCGATGATGTGATCATCATCGGAAAGAGCGCGCTCCTCCCGGTCATGACCTACCTTAAGGGCAAGCCGGAAGACTACGCCATGCTTCTGGACCTCACCTGCGTCGATTTCCGGGGGGAAAAGTCGCGCTTTGAGATGGTCTATCATCTCTTCTCGCTAACCCAGAACGGGCGTTTGAGGATTAAGACGAGGCTCCCTGAAAACGATCTTCGGATGGCCTCGCTGACATCTCTCTGGAAAAACGCCGACTGGCTGGAGCGCGAAGTCTACGACCTTTTCGGAGTGCAATTCGAGGGGCACCCCGACCTCCGGCGTCTCTTTATGTATGACGGGTTCGAAGGGCATCCACTGCGCAAGGATTACCCCCTGCGCCGGCGCCAGCCCCTCATTCGATTGAAGGATTGACATGCCAACACGGATCCTGAAACAGGCCCGACAGGACACGATGCTCCTCAACATGGGGCCGTCCCACCCGGCCATGCACGGAACGATCCGCATCATGCTGGAGCTCGACGGCGAGCGCATCCTCAATTCCGAAGTGGAGGTCGGGTATCTCCACCGCGGGTTCGAGAAGACTTGCGAGCACCGGACTTACTTCAGCCTGCTACCCTATACCGACCGGTTGAATTATGTTTCGCCGCTCATCAACAACCTCGGCTACGTCATGACCGTCGAGAAACTGCTCGGCGTCGAGATCCCGGAGCGCGCCCAGTACATCCGCGTCCTGATGAGCGAGCTCTCGCGCATCTCCGACCACCTCACCTGCCTCGCCGCCATGGCCATGGAATGCGGCGCCTTCACGGCCTTTCTGTACAAGATGAAGGCCCGTGAGTTCCTCTGGGATGTCATCGAACAGACGACCGGCGCCCGGATGACGACCTCCTACATCCGCATCGGCGGAGTCCGGGCGGACCTCCACCCCGGCTTCGACACGGCCTTGAAGAAAGCGATCGAAGAGACGCGGCTGGTACTCAAGGACGTCCACGGACTGCTCGACAAAAACAAGATCTTCCTCAACCGGACCCGCGATGTCGCCGTCATGTCCCGTGAGGATGCCGTCGCCTTCGGCTGGACCGGGCCCTGCCTGCGCTCCACCGGCATCGGCTACGACGTGCGCCAGGCCGAGCCCTATCTGGTCTACGACCGACTGGATTTCGACGTTCCGGTGGGAGAAACCGGGGACAACTACGATCGCTATCTGGTGCGCATGGAGGAGATGAAGCAAAGCCTGCGCATCATCGAGCAGTGCCNNGAGCCTGCGCATCATCGAGCAGGCCGCCGTCCGCATCCCCAGGACTTCCCGGGCCTTCATCGCCGAGGGCATGGAGCCCGCCCAGGCCATCAAGGAATCGCGCCGCCAACGGGTCCGGAAGGACATCGCCCTTTCTCCCAACCTGGAGGGTTCCGAGGAGGCCCGTTATCCGGATATCCTGGCCTCGGACAAGGGCTTTGTCGTTCCGCCCAAAGAAGAGACCTACACGACGATCGAGGGGCTGATCAATCATTTCAAGTTCTTCATGCTCGGGCACGGCATCCGGCCGC
>DQHV01000051.1:0-3684 GCA_003524335.1 Candidatus Aminicenantota bacterium
TCGGACAACGTTATCTCTTATGCCGTCGAAAAGGGCTGGTGGGACCCTAAAAGCGGCGAGCCGTTCAAGTTCTGGAAAGCGTACAGCGGGCAGAAGCCATTTTCCATCCGCGAGTTCTATGTTTTCAGCCGCCTCGCTCCATCCCTGAACCTGAAGTTGGACGCCGAGGAGCTTCCGTTTTCTGTCAAGCCCGACAACAAGGTCTCGGTTCGTGACCTCCTCAAGATGTACCGGGAGACCTATGAGGGGACCGAGTATGATATGACCAGGAACCTCCTCGTCGAGGACCGGAAGAGCGGCGGCACGGCCAAGAGCCCCCTGGCCAACCCCTGGATGTCGAGGGACATGTTCACCCTCCTCAACACGCTGAAGCCCGGAGTTATCGGGCGGTCACGGACGATCGCCATCTCCGGCTGCGCCTACGCCACCGTCCTCCAGTGCCGCGCCTGGCTTCCAGACCCGGTGGGCGGGGTCTGCTGGTTCGCCTTCGACAACCCCGCACAGAGCGCCCGCATACCGATCTTTGCTGGCGTCACCGAACTTCCGCCCAGCTTTGAGGTCTGCGCCCAGCACCGCTTCCGGACGGATTCGGCAGCCTGGGCCTTCCGCCGGGCCAATCGGCTGGCCACGGTCCGCTGGGGTGACGCCAAACCGCTCCTCGAAACCGCAATCAAGAAATTCGAGGACAAGGCATTCGAGGACTTGCCGTATCTGGAGAAACGCGCTGTCGAGCTCTACGGGAAGGGTGACAATGCCGAAAGTATCATGAAGACGCAGCAATTCCTGACCAAGTACACCAATGATTTCGCCAGGGCCGCCATAAGCGAGTATTGGGAGCTCGGGGATAAGCTCTGGACGATGTTCTCCCGGGGATTCTGAACCGGGATACTCACAGGTTTTTTCCGGAAGAAGTCACCTCCGTCGACTAAATCCATGGCCGCGCTGCGGCCCGCGTTTTGCGACCATTCGCTTTGACCGGAGGTAAAACAGCGGATAACCTAGTCGGCCTCCTCAAATGATGGGGCTCTGCCAGAAAAGAACCCGAAAAGACTTTTTTTCGCTTTTTCAACTTTTTCCCGGATGGGGCGACTAAACCTGCGGAGAAACAAACATGTGGCCAAGAACGACATTTCAGCCCGAGAAGCAGGTTGCGAGCTCCTTATCAGGCAAAGGGTGGAAGATCCTGGTTGTTGAGGACGAAGCCATCATCGCCATGGACATCCAGAGTATCCTGAACAAGATAGGCTTCGCCCAAGCCGAAGTCGTCCACACAGGAGAAGAATCCATCCAAAAAGTCGCCTCGGGACGACCGCATCTCGTCCTCATGGATATCAAACTCAAAGGCAAACTGGATGGGATCCAGGCGGCTCAAGAGATTTTCCACCAATACAACGTCCCCGTAATCTACATCACGGCGTTTGGAGACGAAGGGACCCTGAAAAGGGCCAACGGAACGGCTCGCTACGGCTTCATCACTAAGCCGTTCGAGGAAACCGACTTGCAGTCGACCATCCAGAACGCCCTCCATAAGGCGTATATTTAACCCCCAACCCGGGCCTTTTTCCCCTGATTGACCTCTCCTAAGATTCCTGTATCCTATCTTCCGCCGGACGATGCTGACGTCCGTACGCTATCGCCTGTGAGATGGGATTTTTTTGAGTGGGCTGAAGCCTGCGCAAGCAGTTTCTCATCTCAGGATGAAACCGTGCCGGAGTGGGTCTGACGGATCGATCAAGAGCTCGTTCCAGCCGGTGATATGGGCGCTCCCCGTCACCTCCGGAATCACGGCCTTATGGGGGCCGAACCGTGTGAGTTCGGCGACACGGCCCGTAAAGCAGGTCCCGAGGATGCTCTCGACGACGAACGGCCGGCCTTTTTCGAGCTCGCCTCGGGCAAAATGGATGGCGGCCCGGCCGCTCACGCCAGTCCCCGTGGGGCTGCGGTCCACCTCGCCCTCGGCGAACACACAGACATTGCGGCTGTGATGGGCTGGATTTTTCGGCCGGCTGATAAAGATCGTCCCATAGAGAAACCCGAGGTCCGGCTCGAAAGGATGGCGGACCGGGACTGCCTCTATGACCGCCTTTTTTACCCGAGTTCCCAAGTCGATCAGCCTGCGGAATTCATCAGGGACGAGGCGGACTGGGAAGTCTTCTGCCTGGCAGTAGGCATAGAAGGCGCCGCCGAAGGCCACATCGACCTTGATTGGCCCGATGCCCGGGACATCAACTGTCCTGTCCAAAGTCAAAACAAAGGAGGGGACATTTAAGAAGGAGACCTCCTTCACCCGGCCGTTTTCTATCCTTGCCCTGGCCGTTACCAGGCCGGCTGGGGTGTCGATCCGGAGGACAGGTTCGCTCCCCTCAACGTCGATCATTTTTGACTCCAGGACGACCGTGACTAGGGCGATGATGCCGTGGCCGCACATCGTGCTGAAGCCTTCGTTATGGAGGAAAAGGACGCCGAGGTCGCTTTGAGGAGTGACGGGTTCGGTCAGGATGCAGCCGTACATGTCGGCGTGGCCCCGAGGCTCCCACATGAGGGCTGTGCGCAGATGATCCAGGTTTTTCCTGGCATAGCGCCTTTTCTCCAAGATGGTCTTCCCGGGAATAGGGGGGAGGCCGTCCACGATCAGGCGCAGAGGCTCTCCGGCGGCGTGAGAATCGACAGTCCTGATGACGAGCCGGTCAGGCGGGGGAATCCAGGCGGATTTCATTCTTCCTCCTAATTCGATTTTACGATAGATTGGACGGCCAATCAATATAACTATAGGGCAGCGGGCTCCAGGACTCGGAAACGACTATGAACCCCCATAAAAAGCTTGACAAGCAAGATAAATGTATAATATATTACATATCAGATAGCTAAATAACTTCATTTAAAATGGTAGACAGGCCCATTCTCAACCTCAAATCCCTCAAGGAACAGGTGTACGACTATCTTCGGGAGCAACTGCGCAGCGGAGAAATCCTCCCCGGCTCGGCCATTAACCTCGACCTGACCAGCCGGAAACTGGGTGTCAGCCGGACGCCCCTCAGGGACGCCCTCTTGCAGCTCGAGTCCGAGGGGTTTGTCACCATCTATGNNTGGTTCGGATCGTCAAGACTCTGAAGAGACGGCTGTATGACTTCCCGCGTCAGCAGGGGTTTATCAAGGAATGGGAACTGGCCTCGATCGCTGAGCACACAGAGATTCTCCAGCTGCTGAAGCAGAGGAAAGCGGCCGAAGCCGCGGCTTATATNNCTGCCGCTGGTGCCACAACCCCGAGGGGCAATCCTTCGGTCCCGAGATCATGATCAGGGCATCCCGCTGCTTGGCTGACTGCAGCGAGTGCGTCGCCGCCTGTCCAGAAGGGGCGATCGTCAAGACTGCGGCCGGCCTGGTTATTGACCGGCCCCGCTGCACCTCCTGCGGGAAATGCGCCGACATCTGTCCCGCCCAGGCAATCGAGGTGGTCGGACGGCGGCTGAGCGCGGCCCAACTGCTCCAGGAGATCCAGAAGGACCGGATCTTCCAGGAGGATTCGGGCGGCGGCGTAACCTTCTCGGGGGGCGAGCCCCTGTCCCAGCCCGATTTCCTGAGCGAAATCCTCGAACTCTGCCGGGAAAAGGAGATCCACGCCACGATCGATACCTGCGGGTTTGCCCCGGCTGACGTTCTGGAGAGGATCGCAGAAAAGACGGA
>DQHV01000051.1:3697-19051 GCA_003524335.1 Candidatus Aminicenantota bacterium
GGCCTGCTTCCTTATCACAAGCTGGGACGGGACAAACTCCGGGGGCTCGAAAAAAAGGCAGGCGGCGACGATTTCACGCCTCCTTCCGCGGAGCGCTTGGAACGGATAAAAAGGGACCTGGAGGACCGCGGTTTCCGGGTGAGTTTAGGAGAATGACCATGAACGAGCGCATCAAGAAACTGAGAGAAAAAAGCCTGAAGGCTGAACCCTCGATCTCGGCCGAGCGGGCGCTTCTCCTGACCGACTTCTACAGGAAGAACGCAGCGGCAACCCTGTCCGGGCCGATGAAACGGGCGCTGGCCTTCCGGCATCTGCTGGATAATAAAACAATTTGCCTGGACGACGGTGAGCTGATCGTCGGCGAGAGGGGGACTGGTCCCAAGTCCACGCCCACCTATCCGGAGCTCACCACCCACAGCCTCCAGGACCTCGACATCCTCAACAGCCGGCCCAAGACTTCCTTCAAGGTGGACCGGGAGACACGGAATGCCTATGAGCAGGAGATCATCCCTTTCTGGCGGGGACAGACCATCCGGGAGAAGATCTTCGCCGAGATGGACGGAGAATNNGGGATCTTCACCGAGTTCATGGAGCAGCGGGCGCCCGGCCACACCGTCCTCGATGACAAAATCTACAAGAAAGGATTCGCGGATTTCCAAGCGGATATCCGCAAGACGATCAGAAGCCTCGATTTCCGGACCGACCCCGAGGCTTTCCAGAAGAAAGAAGAGCTCGAGGCCATGTCCGTGGCCGCCGACGCCCTCGTCCGCTACGCGGAAAGACACGCCGAAAAAGCCCGTGAGCTGGCCGCCCAGGAAAAAGACCACCCGAGGAAAGCCGAGCTCGAGAGGATTGCCGAGGTCTGCTCCTCCGTCCCGAAGAACGCTCCGCGCGACTTCTGGGAAGCCCTGCAATATTACTGGTTCGTCCACCTGGGAGTTATCACCGAGCTCAACACCTGGGACTCTTTCAATCCAGGACGGCTCGACCTTAACCTTTATCCTTTCTACAAGAAGGGGTTGGAGGAGGGCACGCTGACCGAAGAGAAGGCCAGGGAACTTCTCCAAGCTTTCTGGATCAAGTTCAACAACCAGCCGGCGCCGCCCAAGGTCGGTGTGACGGCCGAGGAGAGCGGCACCTACACCGACTTCTGCTTGATCAATGTGGGGGGTGTGAAGAAGGACGGCTCGGACGCCGTCAACGACCTCTCCTTTCTCATCCTCGACGTCATCGAAGAGATGAGGCTGCTCCAGCCGAGCTCGATGGTCCAGATCAGCAAGAAGACGCCGGACAATTTCCTGCGGCGGGCTCTGCGCATCGTCAAGACCGGGTTCGGCCAGCCCTCGATCTTCAACACCGACGCGATCATCCAGGAGATGATCCGGCAGGGGAAATCGATAGAGGACGCCAGACTGGGCGGGGCCAGCGGCTGTGTGGAAGCGGGGATTTTCGGCAAGGAGAACTACAACCTGACAGGCTATTTCAACCTCCCCAAGGTCCTGGAAGTCACGCTCCATAACGGGGTCGACCCCAGGAAGGGGAAGAGGATCGGCCTCGAAACCGGAGATCCGGCGGCCTTTGCCGGCTACGAAGAGCTCTTCGCTGCCTTCCGCAGCCAGGTCAACCATTTCATCGACATCAAAATCAAGGGCAACAGCATCATCGAAAGGATCTACGCCGAGTACATGCCCACTCCCTTCCTCTCGCTGCTCATCGACGATTGCATCTCCCGGGGCAAGGATTATCACGACGGCGGCGCCCGCTACAACACCTCCTACATCCAAGGCGTCGGGATCGGCACCATGACCGACTCATTGACCGCGATCAAGCACAACGTCTACGACCAAAAGACTCTGCCCATGCCTGAGCTCTTGGATGCTCTCAAGGATGATTTCGCCGGGCGGGAAGTCCTGCGCCAGCGGCTGATCAACAAGACCCCTAAATACGGCAACGACGACGATTATGCCGACGAGATCATGGTCTCGATTTTCGAGCTCTACCATGATGCCGTAAACGGCCGGCCCAATGCCAAGGGCGGCACCTACCGGATCAACCTCCTTCCGACTACGGTCCACGTCTATTTCGGGAAGGTCACCGGCGCCACCCCGGACGGCCGGAAGGCGGCCGAACCGCTCTCCGAGGGCGTCTCGCCCGTCCAGGGCTCAGACCGCCACGGTCCTACTGCGGTGATCAAGTCGGTGGCCAAGATGGACCATCTGCGTACGGGCGGAACGCTCCTCAACCAGAAGTTCACACCCCAGCTCCTGTCCACCGAAGAGGGGATCGNNGTGACGGCCGAGACCCTGCGGGAGGCGCAGAAGCATCCGGAGAAGTATCGCGACCTCATCGTCAGGGTGGCCGGCTACAGCGATTACTTCGTCGACATCGGGCTCGAACTCCAGGAAGAAATCATCCGCCGAACCGAACACGCCGCCTTCTAGGTTGAATTCTCCGCTCCAATCTGCTATAGGCTATTCGTCATTATTCCAATCGGAGGAGAAGTCATGTTCAACCGCAAAACCTATCTCCAGAGAAGGATGTTGCTCAAGAAGGCAGTGAAGTCCGGACTGATCCTCTTTTTGGGCAACGAAGAAAGCCCGATGAACTATGCGGCCAACACCTACCCATTCCGGCAGGACAGCTCGTTCCTCTACTTCTTCGGACTGAATTCGCCCGGTCTCGCCGCGGTGGTCGATGTCGAAGCCGGGAGCGATACGATTTTCGGTGATGACATCACGCTCGAAGACGTGATCTGGATGGGAGAGCTGCCCAAGCTCAAGGACAGGGCAGCGGACATCGGTGTCTTCCTGACCGCGCCTCTTTCCAAATTGGAAGAGGCCATCGCCGAGGCCCGGAAACAGAACCGGCCGGTTCACTATCTCCCCCCTTATCGCCCCGAGACCGTGGCCAAGCTGTCCGGGCTGTTGGGCGCGCCGCCTCAAGAGATAAGGAAGAACGCTTCCTCGGAGCTGATCAGAGCGGTGGTGGCCCAGCGGGCGTTCAAGAGCGAAGAGGAGATCGCCGAGGTGGAAAAGGCTCTCGCCGTCACCCGTAAAATGTACATCTCCGCTATGACCTCGGTGCGGCCCGGGCTCTACGAGAGCGATATCGTCGGCGCGGTCGATGGCATCGCCCTGGCCGAGGGCGTCCAGACGGCCTTCCCGACCATCCTGAGCATGAACGTGCACGTCTTCCACAATCCTCATCACCACAACAGGCTCCAAAAAGGCCGTTTGCTGGTCATCGATTCAGGGGCTTGCTCCCTCCTCGGCTATGCCTCCGACATCACCCGAACCATCCCCGTGAGCGGCGTCTTCTCCCAGAAACAAAGAGAAGTCTACGAGATCGTCTTGAAGGGTCAGCTCCAGGCCATCGCCTCGATGAAACCTGGGGTTAAATACAAGGCCATCCACCTGGCCACTGCTAAGACGATGGCCTCGGGGCTCAAAGAGCTGGGGCTGATGAAAGGCGATCTCGAAGAAGCGGTCGCGGCCGGAGCCCACGCCCTCTTTTTCCCGCACGGCCTTGGACACATGATCGGTCTCGACGTCCATGACATGGAAGGGCTGGGCGAGAATTATGTCGGCTACGACGAGACGGTCTCGAGGAGCTCACAGTTCGGGCTGGCTTACTTGAGGATGGCCAGAGAACTCCGGCCCGGTTTTGTCCTCACCGTGGAGCCCGGGATTTACTTCATTCCCGCGCTCATCGATAAGTGGAAGAGCGAGAAGCGGTTGGCCGCGTTTATCGATTATGCCAAGGCCGAAGATTACAGGGATTTCACAGGCATCCGGATCGAAGATAACGTTCTCATTACGAAGGAGGGAAGCCGCGTCCTCGGCCGGCCTATTCCGAAAAAGGCAAGGGACGTCGAAAAGACGATGGCTGCGGCCAAGATAAAGTGATGAAGATCGCCCTCGTCCAGCAGCACGCCTCCCCCGACCGCCAAGACAACATACGGCGGGGAATCGAGGCCTTCCGAGAGGCCTGCCGTGCCGGAGCCGGCCTCGTCGCTTTTGCCGAGCTCGGCTTTCTCAGATTCCTCCCTCAGTATCCGGCCACCCCGGATTCCCTGGCCATGGCCGAGCCGATTCCCGGACCGACGACAGAGATATTCTCAGGCCTGGCCCGGGAACATGGTGTTGTCTGTGTACTCAACCTCCTGGAAAGAGACGGCGACAGGGCCTTTGATTCCTCTCCAGTGATCGACGCCGACGGCCGGATTCTGGGAATCGTCCGGATGGTCCATATCATGGATGCGCCCGGTTTCCATGAGCGCGGGTTCTATACGCCAGGCGACAGGGGTTCTCTGGTCTTCAAGACCCGTGCCGGGAGGATCGGCGTGGCCATCTGCTATGACCGCCATTTTCCAGAATACATGCGCGGGCTTGCCCTCCAGGGTGCGGAGATCGTCGTGGTCCCCCAGGCCGGAGCGGTAGGCGAATGGACCGAGGGCATTTTCGAGGCCGAACTCCAGATCGCCGCCTTCCAGAACGGGTATTTCGCGGCCCTGGCCAACAGGGTGGGCAAGGAAGAAGTCAACCATTTTGCCGGGGAGTCCTATGTCGTCGACCCCGACGGACAGGTTATCGCCCGCGCCCCGAAGGACGGGGATTGCGTCCTCTACTCAGACTGCGACCTGACCCGGGTGGCGCATTCGTTCGCCAAGAGGCACTTTCTTAAGGACCGGAGGCCCGAATTCTACAGGACCAACAGGCTTCTCGACTGAATGATATGGCAAAATGGTACGTTATTAACACCAAACCCAAGAAGGAATTCCAGGTAGAAAAACTCTTCACGGAGGGCGGATTCAAGTATTACAATCCTGTCTATAACCAAGATAACCGGATTCGTCCTTTTTTCCCCGGCTACGGGTTCCTCCTCTTCGAGTTCCCAGACCAATACCAGATGGTCAAGTACACCCGAGGCATCAAACGGCTTATAGGTAACAGGGGGGGACCCATCCCCATCCCTGACGAAGTCATCCAGGAAATTAAAGCCCGGGAGATCGGAGGGCTGATCGAGCTCGAAAAACACGGCGCGATGCCACGGGTGGGAGACGAGATCGAGGTTGCCGAAGGACCACTCAAGGGCCTCAGAGGCATTTTCCAGAAGGAAATCGGCGACAAGGAACGGGTGATGATCCTGTTGAGTTATGTCTCTTACCAGGGACAGCTCTTGATCGAAAAGAAGAAACTCAAAAAAGCCCTCAGATGAGGAGAGACCGGATGATCATTCCCATGCTCGACCTGAAAGCCCAATATGCCGCCATCAAAGACGAGGTCAACGAGAAGGTGCTCGGGGTCCTGTCCACCCAGAATTTCATCCTGGGGGCGGAGGTCGCCGCTCTGGAAGAAGAGATCTCCGCCTACAGCGGCGTCCGCTTCGCCGTCGGCGTTTCCTCCGGATCGGATGCGCTGATCGTCTCTCTGATGGCCCTGGGCATCGGCTCCGGGGATGCGGTCGCGACGACCCCATTCACGTTTTTCGCAACGGCCGGGGCGGTCGCGCGCCTCGGCGCCAAGACAATCTTCTGTGACATCGACCCGGTCACCTATAATATCGATCCGTCGAGCCTCGAAGAAGTCCTCCTGAAGCTCCAGAAGTCGCGCCGCCTCGGCCGAGTCAAGGCGATACTCCCGGTCCATCTCTATGGTCAGGTCGCCGACATGGACCCGATCATGAAGCTGGCCGGGAAATTCGACCTCCGGGTGATCGAGGATGCCGCCCAGGCCATCGGGTCCGAATACCCCGGCCGTAAAGGAGTCCGCCGGGCCGGAGCCATCGGCACCCTGGGAACCCTTTCCTTCTATCCATCCAAGAACTTGGGCGGTTATGGGGACGGCGGGATGGTGCTGACCGACAGCGGCCGGTTGGCCGACAAGCTCAAGCTGCTTCGGGTCCACGGCGGCATCGGGAAATACGACTACAAGATCCTGGGCGGCAATTTCCGGCTCGATGCCCTTCAGGCAGCTATCCTTCGAGTGAAATACAGGCATCTCGACGAATGGCAGCAAAAACGCCGGGAGAGGGCAAGCTATTACAACCAGAAGTTCTCGGCTGCGGGGCTGGAGAGCGCCCGGCTGGTCCAGACGCCTGTCGCCGTCTATAAAGGCAGCGGAGCCCGCAACTTCCACACCTATCATCAATACGTGATCCGGACAAGAGACCGGGACAAGCTGCAGGCCCATCTCAAAGCGAAAGGCGTCGGGACATCGGTCTTCTATCCCTTATCCCTCCATCAGCAGGAATGCTTCGCCGACTTGGGCTACAAACGGGGAGACTTTCCCGTCTCGGAGAAAGCGTCCAAGCAAGTCCTGGCCCTGCCCATCTATCCCGAGCTGACCGCGGAACAGCAGGACTACGTCGTCGACAGCATCAAGGAATATTACGGCTGAAGGCCGGACCGCGGCCCACCTCAATGGCAAGTGCTGCAGGACTTGCTCGAGCAGGAGGTGCACGAGCTCGAGGCGGTCTTGAGGCGGCTCCCACCGCCGCCTATTCCGAATGACGAAAAGATCTTTTGGACGTCGCTGCTCCGGCATTCCGGGCAGGTCACTCCCTTTTCCCCGCCCAGGCGGACGAGTGTTTCGAAGTGGTGACAGCACCCCCGGCAGACAAACTCATATATCGGCATGAGTTTCCATTTTACCTAACCAGTGCGATGGCTTCGATCTCGACCCTGGCCTCCCGGGGGAGGCGGGCCACCTGGACGGTCGCTCTGGCGGGGAAGGGAGTCTTGAAGAACTCGGCATAGACCTGGTTCACCTTGCTGAAGTCGTTCATATCCTGGAGGAAGATCGTGGTCTTGACCACCCGGTCGAATGAGCTTCCTGCGGCCCCCAGCACGGCGCCAAGGTTATTCAGGACCAGGCGCGCCTGGTCCTCGATCGGACCGGTGTTGAGTTCGCCGCTGGCCGGGTCGAGCGGAATCTGGCCCGAGCAGAATACGAAACCGTTAGCGATGACACCTTGCGAATAGGGGCCGATGGCCTTGGGGGCCTTGTCCGTTTTGACTTCCTGTTTCATGTCCTCTTTTCCTCCTGTATTATCGAAAGCCCGCGGTTTGGAAAGCGCCAGGCTGCCGAGCATGAGCAAGGCATTGCGTCTCCTCATTCCCAGTCTCCTCGAAGGCGAATTCAGGTCAGGACGACGATCTTGACCGGCCGACTCTCCAGCGGAGATCCGTCCCTGACCGCTATCGCCTTTATTGTATAGAAACCGGGGCTGAGATTCCAGAAAAGCGAGAAGGGGGAACCGGCTTCTCCCGCTTTATCGCCGTTCACCCACCATTCGATCTTGGCAACCCCCTCCGTCCGCGGGACCGCAGCCTGCAACTTGATGCGCTGGTGCTCCTTCCGCAGCACCGGGTCGAGCTTGAAGATGTCTCCATTGCGGGGGAAGCTGATTTCGAGGTGGGACGGCGCCGGCTCTCTCTCTCTTTCTCCGGCCGTGAGAACGGTACCGAATTTCTTCTGATGATGAGTACACAGTTCCCGAGGCTCGGTCCCTTCGATAAAAATCTCTTCGACGGCTCCCGGACAAGACTCCGTCGGCCTCAGCCCCGATTGCGGACAGACAAGAGCTTTGACGATGCCCTTCGGCTCAGGAAACCCGGTCCCGGCCTCACTCTTATGGAGCAAGAGCATGATGTCCTTGAAGAGCGGCCCGCACCCGGTGATCCCGGAGACGCTGTACATCGGCGCACCGTCAAAATTGCCCACCCAGACTCCAACGGTGTATTGCGGGCTGTAGCCGACCGTCCAGTTGTCTCGGAAGTCCTTGGAGGTCCCGGTCTTGGCGGCCACGGCAAAAGGAAAAGAAAGCGGGTTGTGGTAGCCGAAGGAGGGAGTCCGGGCATCCCCGTCGGCCAGGATGTCGGTGACGATATAGGCGACCTGAGGCAAAAAGACACGCTTGGCCGCCTCCCGGATCGGCACCGGCACCTCCTTGCCGTCTGTCCTCACAAAACAAACGATCGACCGGTCCCGAAGAGAGAGCCCCTTTCGGGCCATGGTCGAATACGCCCTGGCGAGCTCCAGGAGGCTGACTTCTCCGTTCCCGAGAGTAAGTCCAACGCCGTAGTAGCCAGGGTCCTGCTTCAGGCTTTNNCGCTTTAGGCTTTCGAACCCGAGCGATTGGAGCCGCCGGTAGAGCAGGTCTGGCCCGATCGCCTGGAGCACGGCCACAGCCGGGATGTTGTAGGAACAGGCCAGCGCCGCCCGCAGGCTGGTGAGGCCATGATACCGGCGGTCGTAGTTCTGCGGCCTATAATGACCCTCGACGGTGCGGAACTGGGCGGGCGAATCGTCGATGAGTGACGCCGTCGTCAGCCCATTCTCCAGGGCGAGGCCGTAGGTGAACGGCTTGAGGGTCGACCCGGGCTGGCGCAGCGCCAGGACGCCGTTGACCTGGCCGTCATGGGCCTCATCGAAAAAGTCGCGGGACCCGACCAGGCTCAGGACCTCCCCATTGCTGTTGTCGAGGACGACGACCGCGCCGTTGCCGATGCCCCGAGCCTCCAGCGCGCTCAAGCCGTTTCTGAGCAGAATCTCGATTTTCTGCTGAAGCTCATAATCGAGCGTCGTCCTGATAATACTCAAGTCTTTTCGATCCGCCGGAGGGACCTGGCCGAGGACAAAATCGCAGAAGTGAGGCGCCCTGAACCTGTCGGTCGCCGGCAGGAGACACAGCTCCTCGGTCCTGGCCCTTTCGCGTTCTGACTCGGTGATGAGTCCCAGTTCCGACATCTTCGCCAGGATATCGACCTGCCTCTTCTTGACGGCTCCGAGGGCGCGATAAGGGTTGAGATGGGTGGGGGAGCGGGGGATGGCCGCTAGAAAGGCTGCCTCCGCCAGGCTGAGCTCCGAAGAAGGCTTGTCAAGATAAAGCCGCGACGCGGCCTCGATCCCGTAGGCCTGGTTCCCATAGGATATCCGGTTGATGTACTGGACCAGGATTTCCTTTTTCGAGAGGGTGCGTTCCAGGCGCAGTGCCAGCCAGGCCTCACGGAGTTTCGTCCAGATGTTCCGTCGGCGGGGATAAAGATTGCGCACGAGCTGTTGGGTGATGGTCGAAGCTCCGGAGACGACTTCCCCATGCCGCAAATTTTGGAGGAGCGCGCGCAGCATCGAGATTGCGTTAACCCCCCGGTGGAGGAAGAATGACTTGTCTTCGGCCGCTATGGTCGCCTTCAAGAGATGAGGGGAAACGTCCTCGAGCTTGATCCAACGGCAGCGACCGCCCTCATCGGAAAGCACCTCCCGCAGGAGGACTCCGTTCCTGTCCAGGAGGCGAAGGGAAATCATTGGCCCTGGGCCGAGTTTACTCTTGGGAAAAGGCAGGAAGGCAGTCAGGAAAAGGAGTCCGGGAAGGGCCAGAAGAGCGAGAATGATCCGCTTTTTCATTTCGAACGGGCCACGCGAATGACCTTTTCCGGACTCCGGCCGAACACCTCCGGAGCGTACATTTCACCGGCCAGCGTCCCCGGCTGCAGGAAGCGCCCGAAGCTCACGGCCCGCGCCAAGTAGCGGTGGGTGTGGACTCCGGCGGGAAGCGAATCGGCGAACAGGAGGATCCGGTCGTCATGCATCTCGAAGTGGTTGAAGCCCCGCCACCACATTTTCATGAGCGAAGGCCCTTCCTCTTCGAGGCCAACGAGATACTCGGCACTCTCCGTTTGGAATTCGGGATTCACACCTTCGAGCCCCGCCGGCAGAGGGTCATCGACGACGACGAAGAGGCGTTCCTGGGGCACGGCGACTTCAAGAGTGACAACGACGAGGCCGCCGGGAGGGATGACCTCCAGCGGTCTGCCGTCGAGCGATTCGATCCTCTTCAGCACGGCGATTCCCTCGTCCCTGGCAGGGAACACTTGCCGCGGAGCATACTTCATCCGGGCGCCGTAATACATGATGCCGTCGCCGCTCTTTTCGACGCGGAGCGTTAGGTCTTTCTCGGCGCTCGGCCCGAGCTCAGAGAGCTTGACTTCAGTCCGCTTGATCTCCCTCTTGGCACCGTCAAACTCCGACTCTAGAAGGGTCTTGCCGGCAAGGGATATCTTGCCCCGGAAGTCGTCCTCAGAGCCTTCATATTTGTTGTAGAATTCGTTCAGAGCATAAAACAAGAACAGGTTCTCCTGGGTGGAGAGCCGCGCCCTGGCGCGCTGCTTCTCGACCAGCCAGCGGGCAATCGCCGGGAGCGAGGGGTGCTCGCGCCCGGTTTCGATAAGAGTCTGCAGGATAAAGGCGGTCGTACGGGTGTTCGAAGAGTAGATCCAGCGTCCGACGCCGCCGTCATCATCCTCGAAATGGGCGCTCGTCGGAGTGAGCCTGATCTTGTTGACGAGCTCCTGAAAGAGAGTGTTCTGCGCCGCGGGCAGGCCCTTCCCATAATAGAGGGCCTTGAGGAGAAGCGCCTTTGCGAACAGCGGGAGGGTCTCTCTCTCGGCAAAGAGCCCGTCGGCAAAGGCGGGCTGCGGCCTTTTGGTTATGGCTAGGAGATAAAGAGCAAAGGCCTTGATTGTCTTCCACTCAGCGGGGCTGAACGGTCCGCGCTCCTGGCTCCACCCTTCGCGCAGGAAACTGTGGAGATAGGAAAGCGACCGTTCCAGCCTGTCCCTCTCGATGTCGAACCCGCTCTGGCCAGCCTTGACCAGGGCGAAGGCCGCATAACAGGTCAGGAAGGGTGCTTCAAAGCGAGAGTCCGGCCAGAGACCGAACGCGCCGCTGTCCTTCTGGTAGGCAGAGAGTTCTTGAATCCCCTTGGCGACGGTTTTCCTCAGCTCTTCCGGCTTCAGGGGAGTGATCCCGAAATCCAGCAGGACCCGGGGTGCCAGGACATAAGGGAGGAGCGCGCTCAGCCGCTGCTCCAGACAGATATAGGGGTAGCTGCCGAGATCAAATAGGCTTCCCTTCAAGCCAAGGAGTGCGGAAGAAGCGGCCTGGACTTCGATCGCGCTGTATTCCGGGTAGATCCCGTCCGGCACTGAAAGCTTTTCTTCGGCGGCGTCTCTAGTCTCCCCGGATAGAGCGACTGTTTCTGTGGGACGCGGCAACTGCAAAGGGATGCTGACCTCGAGTCCGTCCGTCTCTTCCCCCATCCTGGCCCGGAAAGAAAAAGCGGCCAAGCCGGGCTCGGCGACCTCAAAGGCGTAGAGAACCTCCCGGCTTTGCCCGGGCCCGAGTGAGAACCGGCGCTCCGCCTGCCGGTCGTTCAGCCGGATTCCGGAGGCTTGGACGCCGAGTTCGACATCCCCCTGGGCCGACGAGAAGTTGTGGACGAGAACCCCGCCTTCGAACGCATCCCCGACCCGGGCAAAACGCGGCAGGGCAGCCTGGAGAAGNNGCAAAGCGCGGCAGGGCAGCCTGGAGAAGAAGTTTCTTGGAAACACGGAACGTCGTTTCATCCCGGCCGAACCGGGAGTCCTTTGTCTGGGCGACCGCCATTACGCGGAAGGTCGTCAAGTTGTCGGGCAGCCGGAAGGTCACCTCCGCCTCTCCGTTTCCGTCGGTTTTCAAGGAAGGGTTCCAATAGGCCGTCGACCTGAAGTCGCCGCGAAGTTCCACTTCCGCAAGCGCCGTCCCCAAGGGAGCGGCCAAACCCTCGCCAGCCCCGCCTCCGGCCTCCTCCCCCTTCTCACCATAGTCTCTCCGGCCGACCACATGGATCCTCGTTTCCGAGGTCCGGACCGAAAGCGGTCGTTCACCGTAGAACACAGAGAACGGGTCGGGCGTCTGGTAGCCGATAAGGTTGAGAACACCGACATCGACAACGGCCACGGCCAGAGAGCCCGGGCATCCTGCACCCTGGTCGTCCCGGACTTTGAACTTTACGGTCACATCTTCCCCGGGCCTGTATTCTTCTTTGTTCTTCTGGATTTCGACGGCCAGTCGCTTTTCCGCCGGGTCGACACTCAGGTTGACGTAGCCGATCTTGAAGGACGGCTTCCCGAGGTCTTGGTTTTCCTCCGCCTCGGCGTTGGACTTTCGACCCTGGACAAGCAGGACGGAAACGAAGACGTTGGGGATGTACTCCGACAGGACGGGGATCTCGATCTGGCTGGAGGTCCCTCCGATGTCTATGACCCTGCTCTCCAGGATCAGCTCCCGCTCAATGGTGATAAGGGCTTTGGCTTTTTCGTAGGGAGATTTCACCAGGATTCTGGCGTTCTGTCCCGGCTTGTAACTCTCGGCATCTGCAACCAGCTCGATCGAATCGTCGTCCCGTCTCTCCCAGGGGACATAATCGGGACCCGTTACATAAAAATAAGTCGTGCTTGTGATCCGGTTTCCCAGCCCGTCCGAACCCGATGCCAGGAGGAAATAATATCCGCTCTTTTCCGGAGAGAATGTCGCCTTCACGGCTTCGTTCTTGGTCCGCACCTCCTGGCTGGCGACTTCGCTATCCTCTTTCTCCGTAAGCCAGCGGAACCGGCCGCCGACCCCGGCCTGGCGCACAGACCGCCACTCTCTTCTCATGAGCTTCAGTCCGACCTTCTTCTCGGCGAGGAGAGTGCCGTGCGGGTCGGCGGCTAAAACCTCGAAGCTCAGCGTTTCTCCCTTCTTCAGGAATGAAGTCGATGGCCGGAGACCGATATAGTATTCGCCCCGGTGGACCAGGGTCTGGATGCGGCTGGAAATGGAGCGCCGGCTGGGGTTGACCACGGTTGCCTCAAGGATCGCCGCGACCGAATCCTTTTCTTTCTCAGCGCGAACGGGCAGGCGGACCTTGAACTTTCCCTGCGAGTCGAGGATCGCTTCGCCGGAAGCCGCCAGGCGGCTGCTCTCTTCCGTCTCCTCATCTCCCCAGTCGAGCTCGTTGCCGAAGATATAGCCGCTATACCCAGGCGGAGAATACCCGGTCCGATTCAGACGGAGGCGCCAGGAAACGGGCTGGCCCGCCATGACACCTCCAAACAGATAGTTGGCCCGGACCTCAGCCGAATATTCCCGGCCAAACAGGGTGCTTTCCTTCTCGGCCTTCAGGTGGACCTCGAACTCGGCCGGCCGGAACGCCTCGATCCGGAAAGAGCCAAAAACTGGAAATGTTTGGCCACCCGGCCTCTCCGGCGGCAGGGAAGCCCTGATCTGATAATTGCCCAGGGAAGAGGTTGCGGCCGGGCTGTAGTCCAGGGAAAACGAGCCGAACTCATCCAGGTCAGCTGAGCCCATATAAACCGGCTTTTGGAAAGGGTCCTGGATTTCGCAGTCGATCTTGGCTGAGGAAGGAAGAGCCCAACGGCCTTTTTCCTTCATCCTGATAATTCCCTTGAGATGGACCTCTTCGCCCGCCCGGTAGATCCCTCTTTCGGTGAAGACGCTTCCCTCAATGACCGCCGGCTGGGGGGACCAGTCATAGGAGATCCCGAAACGGTAGGGATCGATCCCGGTCCCCCAATCGGAAGAGGAAAAGGCGATGTCTCTGCCGCGGGTGACGAAAATCCATTGCCGCGGCTCCTCCCAAGCCTCCTTGCCCTTCATTCCCAGATCTTTCCACCCCGGGCCAACGGCCTTTCCGTCCCGGTCGGTCTTTCCTTTCCATTTAATCGTATTGAGTTCATCGCGGATCTCCACCTCCGCATCAGGCACGGGAAGCCCGGTCTTGAGCTCGGTGGCCCAGATGACGTTGTTGTCCGGAGAAAGCTTGGCGCTGATCCCCAACTCGGTCATTTGGAGGAAGACTTTTAGATACCGTTCCCAGGTTTCTTCCGGCCGGTTGGTGTCGACTTGGAGAAAGATAAACCCAAGCCGATCGGCAAGTAGCTCGCCCAGGTCGAGAGGGACAATCTGACGTTTGTTTCTAGGGGTTTTCAAGGGGAGGTTCTTCTCGAGCTGGAAAAATCCCGGACGGGCCGAGAACTTCTGGTTTGACCAGAAGATCCCGGGCTGCACGATGAGGGGGACGATGTCATCCTTATCCAGACGAGCTGCCTGGAAGGAGATGCTCTCGGCATTCAGGACAGAGACGGGGTATCTCGGGTCTCCGTAGGCCTCCAGGATTCCGGAGCCGGTGGTCATGGAAACGGACGTGGGATAGGAGGCGGTCGAGAATTTGACCTCATCCTCCCGGCCGAGCCGGTTGCCGAACTCATCGCTGAGCTCAGGATCGATCCGGGCCGTGTACTGTGTTTCAGGCTCGAGGGGAAGAGAGAGGTAGAGGACGTCGTTGCTGTATTCCCACTCACTGTAATAGTCAGGAATTTGGATGGGTGGGTCGAAGCGAAGATGCTGGACAAAGCTCTTGTACGCGACCTGATTGTTGAACCTGAATTGGAGTTGAGCGGAGGGATTAAGGCTGTCCGCCTCGTCCAGGCCGACGAACCGGAACGGCTCAAAGGTCTCGAAGCTGAAGCTGATGCTCCTTTCCAGCCGCAGTGGGCCTTCCTTTGACGGCAGCCCCTGCCTCACTTCCACCAAATAAATAAGCCCCACAGAAAGCCGTTCCCGCGGCACGACTAGGAGGGCTTGGTCAGGCCGAATATCGAGGTTTTCTTCCTTGAGCTGCTCGGCTGAGGGAGGAGAGAGACGGAAGTCCAGTCTTCTTTCTTTGCCCTGTTCGTCGGCCGAGACAATAGATATATAGTCTCTTGTCTTATCCCTGTCGACGGCCTGGTTGAAGACCAAAAGAATTTGGGTGTCCAGGGCCAGCCATTTCTGTTTATCTTGCGGGAAATGCCGGAGGAGGAAGGGGGCGACCGTCTGAAACGTCCAAGAGTAATCCTCCTTGAGGGTCGATCCATCCAGCGCCGGGGTACCGGCCGGCACAGTGACTCTGATTTCGGTGGCAAAGGGAAAACGCCGGTCGGGAGTGAAGGCCAGAGTGCGCGATCCCAGCCAGCGGGTCTTACCCATGAACGGTGGCTCAAACTCCAGGATTGGCTTGCCTTTGCCCTCGGGAAGAGCCTCCAGCGCCACCATCGGCCGGTCGAATATGGCCACTACGGTATCCGCTTCTTTCGGGCCGATGGTCTTACCCAGGGGCGTGGCGCTCAAGACCCGCAGGTTGCCGGTGCTGACGGCCCTTGGCTGATGTTCCGCCGGCGCACCCTCTTCCCGGCTTTTCCTGCAGCCGGGAAGAATCAGGCTGATCGTGATCACCCCGATCANNGCTCCTTTCTCCTCTGCCATCCTATGAAAAAGCCCCGGTCTATAGCAAGACCAAGGCCAAGGTCAGAAACAGGATAATCCTCCGGGTGGAAAGACGACGAGAAACCCGGACGGGCGGCTCAGCCGAGCTCCCGGAGCGCGGTCGTCAGGAAGGTCCAAAATCTCTCTACAGAACCCAAATGAACCCTTTCCTCAGGAGAATGGGGATGTTCGATGGTCGGTCCGAAGGAGATCATGTCCATGCCGG
>DQHV01000364.1:0-10038 GCA_003524335.1 Candidatus Aminicenantota bacterium
TCGACCTCGCCCGAGAATTTCCCGGCCTGGCCGGGGAACGACCCGTTTTACGACGAGGTCTGCGCCTGGATGACACCGGGGACGACCATCTGCGCCGGCTCGACGATCGACATGCAGATCCTGAGCGACCTCTTCGGCTATGTGGGCGAGGCGGCGAAAATTTTGGGAGTGGACCNNACCTCCAGGAATGGCTCGAGGACTGGGGACAGAAGGAAAAAAGCCACCGTCACATCTCTAACCTCTACGGCCTCTATCCCGGGAATCAGATCTCCTTGAAGCGAACGCCGGAATTGGCGCACGGATGCCGGGTGGTGTTGGAGCAGCGGGGGCTCGAAGGGAACGGCTGGGCCTCGGCCTGGAAGATGGCCTGCTGGGCGAGGCTGGCCGAGCCGACAAAAGCGCTGGAGAATTTCAACTACTGCGTTCACAACTATACCCTGCCCAGTCTTTTTTCCATCTGCTCGAAAGCCATGCAGGTGGACGGATCGTTCGGGGTGGCGGCGGCCGTCGCCGAGATGCTCCTCCAGTCGCACGAGGGCGAGCTTGTTTTCCTCCCGGCCCTTCCCGCGGCTTGGAGCGAGGGGGCCGTGGAAGGGCTATGCGCCCGTGGCGGGTTCGAGGTCTCATTCAGCTGGAAGGGCAGAACGCAGGAAGGGGCAACCATCCAGTCAAGAAATGGGCACAAGTGTCGGATCAGGACCGATAGGGCGCTGCTCCTGAGCTCTGAAGGAATGAAGCCGCGAGCATTGCGGCCGATAAAAGGCGTTGTCGAATTCGGCACACATCCCGCCGGGACATACACATTGACGATTCAGCAGTAGACACATGCTGCTGGGATTAATAGTTGACACCTCTNNTTCATTATAAAGGAGATTCTTATACGGTTGTTCGAGGAGGAAAATCCGTGGCTTCGATCTCTCCGGTTACTCACCCGCTCAAGGGCAAAAACCTGGGCGAATTGAAAAGCCTCTTGGCTGCCATTCCAAAACTCGGCGCTGAGGCCGAGGCTTTTGAATCCGACATAAGGGCTGCTCGTAAAAGCCAGCCTGTCCTTCCGAAAGGGGTTTGAGGAGAATCATCAGGGAGGCTTTCGTCGAGAAAATAATCGAGGTGTTTGCGATTCTTCCCTTCGACCTGAGCGCCGCGAGAACTTACGCCGGGATCTGGGCGAGTTTAGCCAAGAGGGGAAAGGTCGTTGGCGCGCACGACCTGATCATCGCCGCTACCTGTATTTCGTTGGGATTTTCCCTGGCCACTCTGGACCTAAGGGATTATGGCCTGATCGAAGGCTTGAACATCGCGACGCTTTAAGGTCTATTTTCTTCGGGCCGATCTTTTTTCGGCGTTTTTCCGGTTTTCAGCCACCCTGAACTTGACGATCTTGACTATCAATTTCAGAGGCAACGGCTCGCCGATCGGGAATCTCACGGTGCCCTTTGATGTCTCATATTTCGCTAATTCGCGCCTAAAGGCCCGGATTCCGCTGGAGGTCGGATAAAACCCGATGTGGTTTTTATAAGCGGCAAAATAGACCAGGTTGCCTTTCAGGGCGAACGCGGGCATCTGATAGCTGAATGTATCCGCGAAGAACCTATAAATGCAATCGTGTGCCAGTCTTCCATCTCGGCGATGGCGTTGGCCACTTTCTCGGGGCTATGTAAAAATGGATCTGGGAGCAATACCGGACGTCTTTGAAATTGAACAGGCTGGTTTAGGACGGGTTTGACACTTCACTGAGGATGCCGATAAATATGGCCTTCTGAGGAGGGATACTCATGCCCCGACTGCGCTATCATCATATTGGGATCCCTACAGTTAGGCCCCTGCCTAAAGAAGACTACATCGCCGCGCACAAACTCTACGCTTCGGGCTATTCTCAAAGCCCCTATGGAATCGAGTGGATGAAGTTCGATCCGGATTGCCCCCTGCCGGAGTTGGTCAGGAAGGTCCCCCATGTCGGCTTTATAGTGGACGATCTCGAGGAGGCAATCGCCGGAAGGGAAATCCTGATCGCGCCCAACTGCCCGGTGGACGGCATCACGGTTGCGTTCATCGTGGACAACGGGGCGCCCGTCGAGTTTCTGCAGTTCGACCGTCCGGAGGCCGAGGTCTGGCCGCAGGGAGCGAAATTCAAATAGTTATAAGGGAGGAGAGCAGTTATGGGGAAAAGGTTTCGGCGATTTCTCCCTGTCCTTTTGATCTTGGTGACTTCTTTCGCCAATCTTCACAGCCAAGAAAAATCCGATCCGGCCTTGTTGACGCTGGAGCGGGGGAGGCTCGATGACCCTCAANNGGCTTTACGACACGATCTACCAGGAGCGGTACATGGGTCTGCCCAAGGACAACGAGGAAGGATTTAAAAACGGGTCGCCCGTCACTTTCGCATCCCAGCTCAAGGGGAATCTGCTTATCATTCACGGGACGGGCGACGACAACGTCCACTTCCAAAGCTTTGAGAAGCTCGTCAACGAGCTCATCGCCAACCGGAAGCGCTTCATGATGATGGCCTACCCGAACCGCTCCCACGGGATCTACGAGGGCAAGAACACGACCATGCATCTCTACGAGCTGATGACGAGGTATTTGCAGGAGAACCTCCTCCAGCCGCCTAAAGACTAGCGGAGAGCCAGTCAAAGAGGTCGGCGCTCAGCGATCAGCTATGATTGAACTCGGCCGCGGGCCAGTATCCCACCTGCTCGCCGGCCTGCGTTAGAACTTCAGCCGCCGGATTTCCTTCGACTGAGCCATGCGCGTGCAGGCGATCCAGCGGCCATCGGGGGATACCTGCGGATGCATCAGGTTGGCGGAATCGTTGGTGAGTTGCCGGGGAGAGCCGCCCGATCGCGGCTCGGAAAAGATCTGCATCCGCTCGCCGGCCAAAGCTCCATAGACGATAATTTTCCCGTCGGGCATCCAGTCGAGGCCGCCATACGTGCTGCTTGTGTACTCGACGAGCTTCTCCGCCCGTTTTCCATCGGCGCTGACGACCCAGAGGATGCGGCCGCTGCCTTGAATATGCTCTTCGAAGGCAATTTCGTCGCCTTTGGGTGACCATGATCCCCAAGTTGCATTCTTGATCGGATCAGGCAAAGGCAGCCGTTCCACGCGCACCGGTTTACCGCTTGAAGGATCAACCGTCACGATCCAGGGTTTGGAAACACCCCGTGGGCCGCCTCGTTCCCAGGAGTCGAAGACAACTCTGCGGCTGTCCGGGGCCCAGTCTCCCACGCCGGCTTCCCATCCGAAGTCGGTCAGCCTGATTTCCTCGCTCAGCCCCTCCGACGCCCTGCGCAGATACAGGTCGTCCGTGCTTCCCGCGGCCCCGTATGATGAAACCGGCGTGGGTGAGCGATGGGAATGATAGGCCATCCATTGGCCGTCGGGAGACCAGGCCGGAGTGAAGTCCTCGTGGTAGCCGCTGACAATCGGCTTCATTTTCGTTTGGCATCGGGCCTGCGAATCCAGGCCCACAACACCGGCATCCAGGTTCAAGGCCCAGTCGGCCAGCCGCCATCCGCCGTAGGTGAAGGCCATCTGTTTCCCGTCGGGACTCCAATACGGGAGCTCCGCCCCGTCCACCACGGTGCGTGCCTCGCCGCCGGATGAGGGAACCATAACCACAGAATCGGAGATGTCGTTGTGCGTCCAGTAGAGGAAGCCATCAGCCAGGTACGGAAAAAAATCATCACCCGGCGCCTGTACCACGACACGGCGAGCGCCGGTGGCCAATTCCAGCTCACAAATGTCCAGATCGCGGTCAGCACCAGGCTGGTGACGCGCTTCCGCAACCGGCGCTGCCAAGCCGGCCAGCGCCAGATAGAGACGCCTGCCATCGGCTGAGGTGCTGAGGGAACTCAACATACGAACGGCATCCAGGTCCTCGGCCAGGGTCTCGATGCTGCCGGTCTCCGGATTGATGCGCAGGAGTGACGTCAAACCGTCCTCGTGCCAGGCCGTGGCGTAGATCAGCCGGCCGTCCGGCGACCAGACAAAACCACTGATCCCCCCTTTCACCGGGTATGGTTTCTGGCGCTCCGCATTGCCGACGAACAGGCCCTTATCCGCCTGCATGGGCCGGAAATAGGCTACCGCGGAGCCATCCGGTGACCATCGAGGGATGGCATCCGGAGGAACGGGGAAAAGCCGAGGGCCGTCAGGACCGGGTAGAAACCATCCCCGCTGGCCGGCTCGCTCGCCCAGGTGGGCGAGCTGGTTGCCCATGTAGAAAGTCTCGCCGAAAACTCGATCCAGGCCCGCCCTGAATGGCTCGACTTCTTCACGCCCCGTCTCAAGGTTGATCAGCTTGGTGCCGCGGCCAAAGGAAGGATAGAGCGCCCACTTGCCGCCGCTCGAAATCTGCGCGGCGCTATACGCCGCCTCATACCAAGCCGCACGGCTTTCGGAATAAACCCGCTCGGGCTTGTCCGCGTGCCCCTGACTTTGGTCGTTTATCTGAGCAACTGTCTCAGGAGCAGATGTGTAAAGGAGGACAGCGCACATGATACCCGCGCCAACCAAGAATTGGTTCGTATGAGATCTCATCTTTCTTCCTCTCACGATGGAATAATAGTTTCCGCCGCACGGCGATGTCAATGACCTCTTGTTGAAGAAATTGCAGGCTCATGCCGATGAATTGCGGGCGTCAGTAAAGAGCATCAGAGTAGCCGCTATCAAAACAGCGGCTTAGATGTTTTCCTGCATGAAAAAATGGATTGACACGAAAAAACCACAGCCTGTATGATATACGACCTTGAGTCCACCCATTTCCATGTTCGACAAGATCGTTTGGATCCTGTTTGTGGGCTCATTTGCTTTGCTCTGGCTTTCCACCCTGGGTTATGTGTTGATCCTCAGGCTGATCGTCTTTCTNNACCATATTGTGCAGAAAATCAGGGACATGGAACTCTGCGACTATCCACAGGACCGGGTGAAATTGGTGGTGGTGGATGGAGGATCGACAGACAGGACCGTGAAGCTGGTCAAAGAGGAGATATCTAGAGGGAAAAGAATCAAGGTCATCTGCCTGAATGACTCCAAGAGCAAAGTAGATCAGGTGAATCACATCCTGACAATCCCGGGGGAAGAGATCACCGTCTTTACCGATGTCGACTCACGGCTTGCCCCTTCCTGCATTCGAGAGCTGGTTCAGGTCATCAAGTGCGATCCGGAAACCGCCCTGGTCGGAGCCACCGTCAAGCCCAGGAGCAGGCTCCTGGAGGAGCGGATCCACTGGCATTTCTTGAACTGCATCTGGTGGCTGGAAGGAGAGGTCTTCGCGGCCGCCGGAATATCGGGCGTTTGTTATGCCGTCAACCGGAAGGTGTTCCGCTCCATTTCTCAAGATGCCCTAGCAGAGGATATCCATCTGGGACTCAACATCAGCGTTCGTGGTCACCGGGTTCGGATTTGTCCTCGGGCCAGGGCCTATGAGTTGCGGGTTCCTCAGACTTCCCGGGAGTTTGTTCAGTTCAGACGAAGACGCGGCGCCAGCTATGTGAACGAACTTGTGAATGCTCCATCTCACCCGAATCCTCCTCTGAGATGGAGGCTGGCCAGGTCCATTCGTCTCTGGCAGTTCACCTGGCTTTCCCGGCTGGGTCTCATAGCCGTGGTCGCCGCTTGCCTTCTTCCGTTCACTCGGTTTTGGACGTCCCTTTTATTGTTTATAGCGCTGTTTGGCTTTTCGGCGGTCCTGCATGTGTTTTTTCTATCAAACCGTTCTGAGGAGAGGCCCGGAATCATGGAGCTGTCTCTGGCGACGTTCCGATTCTCGTTTCTCACCCTCGTTTCGCTTTTGTCGCTGAAAAAACCCCCGTCTCTTCTGGGTGCAATCGGGGGAAAAGAAAGACGATATGATAAAAGCCCGGCAGCTTAAGGTCGGCCTGCGCGTTTTGAGATACTGTCTTAACAGGGTTCGTCCCTTTGAGGTGGCTGCCCAGCTATGGAATACCTGTGATCAGCGGTGTATTTACTGCCGCTGCCCAGAAGTGAAAACCGAGCTCATGACCACTGAACAGTGGTGCCGAGTGCTCCGGGAACTCCGGCGCCTGGGCACTATCCGCATCAAGTTCCAGGGGGGGGAGCCGACGCTGAAGCCCGACTTCCCGGAGATCTGCTGGGAAGCCCGCAAATTGGGCATGATCACGTCCACCGTCACCAACGGCATGAGAACCTCCGCAAACCCGGAACTCCTGGATCCACTGATGGAAGTCGTCGTCAGCCTGGATTCTCTTCGCCCGGACATCAATGATCACATGCGTGGCCCCGGGGCTTTTAAGGGCGCGATGAAAACCATCGACCTCTCTCTGGGGAAAGGCATCAAGACCTACGTGAACATGGCCCTCTGTCAGATAAACCTGGAAGACCTGGAAGCGCTGCTGACGTTTTGCGAGCGACGAGGGATGAAGATGAACGCCCAGCCTATTAAATTCGGAGTGGTCTATTATGATGACGAAGCCAGGCCATTCGCACTGACGCCGAGCCAAATCAGGGAATTCCATCTCCAGATGATCGAGTGGAAAAAGCGGGGAAGAGGGATCATGTTTTCCGCCTCGTCATTTCAAAAGGCGCTGGATTGGCCCGACCTCACTCGGAACAATATCCGCTGCCGGGGGAACTCAGATTGCATGGCGGGCAAGTTTTATTTCCATATCGATCCCAATGGCGATGTCATCCCCTGCATTCCGCACGGCGCAGACCTGGAGCCGAAAAATATCCTAAAGGACGGGTTATATGAAGCGCTCAGGCAGGTGCGATATCACAATTGCGGAGATTGTTGGTCCCCCTATTTGAATGAGCGCAAGGCCCTGTTCAGATTGCGGCCCGAGGCGATTATCGAGTTCTTCAAGCGGGGATGATGAAAACAGGTCCGTCTGCTTTCCTGCCCGGCATTCCCCAAGCCCAAAAAAAAGCTCCCTCGCGACGGCCGACCATGGCTTTGACGCTTGCCCGTTCGGTTCTTGGCCATCCTCCACGGGAGGGGGTTGTGCCCATGAGATTCTTCGCCGAGGAAGACATTCAGATCTACATGGGTATGCCGAATCATCCCCTAAACGGGTTGTTGCGATTATCAGGTCAGACGACGTCACGGATGATCGTGGACGCAGTCTTCCCCCGGCATCGAGAAAAAAGGCTGTCAGCCGACGAGAGATTGAGGTTCGCAGAGGGCCTGCCGGAAGATCTGAAACCGTGGCTGACACAGGTGTTGTGGATAATCGGGAGAATTCGGCAGGATGGCTGGGAGCCTCCTCCCATCTGTGTCCTCAACTTCCGGAAGCCGAGGAAAGATCCTTGGATATGCCGTGCGGAGCATCTCTGTGGACAGGTCCCAGACGGAACACACAGGGTTCTCGCCTACACTGTTCTCGGCGCGGAATTTCCCGAGATGCCGGTCTCGGTGAGGGTCCTTTGTATCCATCCCGTACTCCTGGCCGTTGTGAACAGCCTCACGATCGCGTTGAGTTATTTCGTCGACCCCCGCGGCACATCTGTTTTCGTCAAAAAGAGGTTTGTTGGTTCGGCCACTTTTAATCCGACAAATGAGCCGTGAAGGCGAGCGGCTGAGCAAGGACGTCCATTCATGATTCTCCGGACGCGGGGCCGGTGAAGAGACAGGTGCCCACGTTTGCCCCTCCCCACGGATTCTGCTATATAGTCCCCATATGATAGGCGCGGTCATGTCCGAAATGGGCAAGGTCGTCCTCTGGTTCGTCTCCGGCATCCGTCCCGTTGGGCTGGTCGGTCTCGTCTTCCTGTCCTTCTGTTCCGGGCGGGCTGGGATGGTCGGCCATCCGATCCCTCCCCTCCGGGATGATGGGGTCACGATCCTGAGAATGAACTCCCTGGCCGATCAGCCCTCCTTTTCGGGGGAATGGAGCGTCCCCCGTCTCGGACAGGACAAGGCCTTCAGGCGTGTCCTTTGGAAGCCAGGCGGCAGCGTCCATTTCCAGGCGAAGCTGAAGGAAAGCTACCTCCTCCAGTTCCAAGGCCGGAGAATGGGGAAGGGGGCGGTCGTCGCGATCGGCGGCCTGAAATTTCCCCTGGATAAGGACAGTGCCGAGTTCGTCATCGGCCCGGAAGCGATCGAGCCCGGGGCCAACGAGATCAAGTTCCTCGTCGAAGACGAACTCAGGGTGTCCTCGATCCGCATCCTGCCCAAGAGGATCGCCGTCCTCGCTGGGGCCGATCAGGCGCTCGCGGACGAGATGACCCTTTTTATGCCGGGCTCCTGGAAGTATTTCCTTCGACCTGTCAGCGGAGAGAGGCTGCTGTTGTCCATAGACGCAGGCTCGGCCAAGGGCGCGAACGTCAGGATCATCATCCGGACGGGCTCAAAGACCCTCGAATCAAGGGACAAGGTCCGGAGCGACGCCGCGTTAGTTATTCGCCCGGTGCCCGGCCAATTCCAGGAGATCGAGGTCCGGCCCGAATCGTCCCGCTCCGGCATCCTCCGGCTCAATCAAAGCCTCCTCGTCCGCGAACGGAGTCATCCGGCCCCGCGGCGGATCCGAAAGGCGGCCCGGGATAAGAGCGTCCTGATCATCTGTCTAGACGCGGCCCGCGGCGATCATCTGGGGGCGTTGGGCTATTCCCGGCGGACGACGCCGTTCATCGACCGGCTGGCCCGCGAATCGTGGGTCTTTTCGGACGCCGTCGCCGAGGCCGCCTACACGCTCGCGTCCACGACGACGCTTCATACGGGACTGCCTCCCGACGTCCATCGCGTCCTCTCGACATTCACGTCCTCTCTCGGCCCGAGCCTGGTCACCGTCGCGGAGCTCTTCCGGAAAAAGGGGTATTTTACGGCCGCGATCTCGGCCAATCCGTATTTCGGCAGAGCGTACGGTCAGGATCGGGGATTTGCCGAGTTCGTCGAGCTGTTCGAAGGCGCCCGTCAGGTCCAGGCCGAGGATTTTCTCGAGCCTTTTCGGAGGATCCTCGAACAGGCCGGCGAAAGGCCGTTCTTTGTCTATCTCCATATTCGGGAGCCGCACCAGGACTATACGATGCCGCCGCCCTACCTTGGTTCATTCCAGAGTCAGTACCTGGCCCAGACCGAGGAGCTGAGAGCCCGGACCCATAGGATCCTCGACGGACGGGACAACACCGGGGACGATCTGGCTCTCCTTCGGGACCTTTACGATGAGAACCTTCTGTACGCCGATTCCGTCATCGGGCGCCTCCTGGAGATCCTCGCGACGCTCCGGCTGGACAGGAAGACCGTCAAGATCATCACTTCGGACCACGGCGAGGGCTTAGGCGAGCATGGCATGATCGGGCACAACGTCGTCCTGCAGCGCGAGGGGATCCACATCCCCCTCATTGTCCAGATCCCCGGCATCAGCCCGAGGCGCGTCCTTCTTCCGGCGATCACCTCGGATGTACCGGTTACTCTCGCCGGTCTCTTCGGCCTGGAGTATCCTTACGATCAGTCGACGTGGGGGACAAACCTCTTTAACCTGCCGGCGGAGCGGCGCCGGCTGACCCGGGCCCTCAACTCGAACGGGGGGTTCCCCGCCTTCATGGCAGAGCAGTACCCCTACCGGATGATCGCCTTTTTCCCGATCACCGAAGAAAGCGTCGAACTCTATAATATCAAGGACGACCCCGGCCAGATGAACCCGCTTCCCGCCGAAGGTCTCCCGGCCGAGACGCTGCGGTTCCTCATCCGCACGCACTTGAAGAACTCGGACAAGCAAGCCGCCGCCTCAGGGTCGGCCAGCCTAAGGGAAAAAGACCTTGAGAATCTCAAATCCCTGGGCTATGTCCATCAATAGACCTTTTATATCATGAACTCAAGGACGGATAAAAGGACAGGAGTCCGTCCCCACCCTGCCAAAAGGCCGGAGCTAATCGATCCGTTAGGGAAGAACCTTATTGATCGTGAACAGCCCGATCCTGGCGGTTACGAAATTGTCTACGGTCTTTATCTTGATCTTATAGTTTGAGCCGACCGCCAGCGACGCCGGAATTGTCCAGAGGTAGCTTCCGTTATTGGGGGTGCTCGCTACGATCGGCTGGACGAACGTCGTGCCGCGG
>DQHV01000364.1:10133-10844 GCA_003524335.1 Candidatus Aminicenantota bacterium
GGGACGTCGTCCAGGTGATGGTCTGCGCGCTACGCAGGCTCCAGTTCTCCCCTGCCGCGGGCGCGGTGATAGTCAGGCTGGCCTAGAAAGAAACGGAAAAGGAGATGGTCTCGCCGGCCGCTCCGATGCCGTATATGTTCAGCGCCCCCTTGGTGCCGTCGGACAAAAAGCCCGGAGGATTGGTTGTGTCATTAATGGCGGTCCGGCCCACGGCCTGGGAGTAGTGAGCGCTGTACATGTTCCCGTTCTGGGTGAGCGTTCCGTTGGGACGATAAACGTAGACCTCGTCGGGAGGGCCGTCGGCGTTTCCGGACGTCGTGGTGTCGATCCTGTAGACCAATAAGCCCTCGCCTGGGACGCTGTTCTCGAACGTCCCTGTCTTTTTACGATATTCCACGATGTAGTGTTCCGTGGTCGATTTGGTCGAATTGATTCGGTAGCTATTGTTCGTGGACGACGCCAACGGGTTGAGCGTGTAGGTTCCCCCTGTCGTGATAGTAGGAATAGAGGACAGCCATGTCCCATATTTATACTTCATGTAGGCGCCCATGTGCTGGGGAGGGTTGGCGTCGTCGGCCATGAGATCCCAGGGCCCCACGGGCTCGATGGTGTTGTCATAGTAGCGGTACAGGTCCGGGGAGCCCAGAGAATGGAACATTTCATGGCACAGCACGCCAACGCCGGACGACATAAGGAAACTTTGAAGTTGGC